>CAMWWF010000031.1 GCA_947177885.1 uncultured Lachnospiraceae bacterium | reverse complement strand
GTCATACTTCTGCCTTCCACCTTAGGAGCTTTCTCCACCACAGCAATATCGGACAGACTCTCAGCAATATCATCCAGGATATGCTTGCTGTTGTTCATGTGCGCCATTTCACGACCGCGGAATCGAAGTGTGACTTTAACCTTGTCTCCCTTGGAAAGGAATTTCCTTGCAGCATTGACCTTCGTGTTCAAATCGTTGGTATCAATGTTGGGGGACAGGCGGATTTCCTTGATCTCAATCGTTTTCTGTTTCTTTCTGGCTTCCTTTTCCTTCCGGATCTGCTCATACCGGTACTTGCCGTAATCAACAATTTTGCACACCGGTGGCTTCGCGGTAGGTGCTATCTTCACCAGATCCAGTTCCGCCTCCTCAGCCAGCCTCATCGCCTCTCTGACAGCCATGATACCAAGCTGCTCGCCGTTCTCCCCAATCAGACGTACTTCTTTGTCCCTAATCTGTTCGTTAATCATTAATTCGCTAATGGCCGTGTACCTCCCATACATTAAGAAAATATACTATGTAACCGTCAGAGACAGCGTACAGTGCTTTCAAAACCGCTCCGGACAATTACAAAAGGTGGATAGCATACCTATCCACCTGATTTCACGCTTTGCAGACCCCGCCTGTAAAAATCACAGACCGGCTGTATAAAAATGTGAACGCTTACAAGCCCGATTGCCGTAAGGTGAGAGTGGATACTCTGCTTGCTGTTGTGCTTCCCACACGTCAAATAGGTTATCACACAATGCCCTATTTGTCAACACATAATTTTACTTTTCTGATCCGTCTTTTGAACTGTCTACTTATCGGTAAACGTTGTACATGCGGTTCCTTCACAGTTGCAGGCTCCGCATCCGCAAATGTCAACATGTCCTGCGGTACACTTATAGTCGCTGTTGTACTCGCAGTTTCCTGCCTCGCAATCAATGTTGATGGTATGGCTGGGATGAGCGGTTGAATTTCTAAAGGAATCATGCCCTTCCCTTCTCTGGACAAAACTCTCGCAGCAGGTGTCGTCACAGCAACTGGCGTGCCTGCCACCCACCATGATATCCCCCTTGCAGCAGAGATGCTGATCATTATAGACGCAATTATCAACGGAACACTTTAATTCTGCCATGTTATTTCCTCCTGCCATATTTGATCCGGTCTGTCCACAGACCCATTCTTAGTATGGCGGATGCAGAAAAAAATATGCATTTAAGGTCCTTATGAAATTTTTTCGGTTGAAACTCGCAATGACTCACAATACGAATCGCCATTATTTTATATAAACAGCCTCCCGGAATCTTCCTTGCACCTGCCTTTGCGGCCGATCTTCCGCCGGTTACACGCAAATTTATGGGGCGTATGTTCCACGTTCAGGATACACAAAGTGTAAAGATACGCAAAATGTATTTGGCATAAATTTGTACACAGCCAACAAAAGATTTTCTCATAAAATAAATAAGACACAAAGACATTCCGGGAGTCTATATGATCGTTTTTTAATTGAGCCGATCCATTCTGTTTCCGTTTCTCATGCGTTAATCCGTCCGCCCTATTTCTGCCCTTCCTGAACCTCTTCCCTGCGGATCGCCTTGGTGCGGATCTCCTCGCAGATCTGATCCATGAACTCCGCCAGCGGCTTCTGTCCCTCATCCCCTGCGAAACGGCTTCTGACGGAGACAAGTCCCGCTGCCGCCTCCTGCTCGCCTACCACCAGCATATAGGGCACTTTCGCCAGTCTGGTCTCGCGGATCTTAAAGCCGATCTTCTCGGAGCGGTTGTCCACGGTCACATCCACGCCTTTCTCCTTCAATTGCTTACGCACAGATTCCGCATAGTCCGCAAATTTTTCGGAAATGGGCAGAACACGCACCTGTTCGGGGCAGAGCCATGTGGGGAATTTGCCTGCGTATTTCTCGATCAGCCATGCCAGAGTCCTCTCATAGCATCCGATGGAGGTCCTGTGGATGATATAGGGACGGACCTTGTCTCCGTTCTGGTCAATGAAATACATGTCAAACTGCTCCGCCAGCAGAGCATCCCACTGGATGGTGATCATGGTATCGTCTTTTCCGTATACATTTCTGGCGTTGATATCTACCTTGGGGCCATAGAAAGCGGCTTCTCCCACATCCTCCACATACCTGATATCCAGTTCATTCAGGATATCCCTCATATGCTGCTGAGTCTCCTCCCAGACCTCAGGCTCGCCGATATACTTTTCGCGGTTGTCGGGATCCCACATGGAAAGATGATAAGTCACATCCTCCTCCACGCCAAGAGTCTGCAGGCAGTATTTCGCCAGTGCCAGACAGCCCTTGAACTCTTCCACCATCTGGTCCGGGCGCACGATCAGGTGTCCCTCGGAGATGGTAAACTGTCTCACTCGTGTCAGACCGTGCATCTCACCGGAATCCTCCGCGCGGAACAGAGTGGAAGTCTCACCCATACGGATGGGCAGGTCGCGGTAGGAATGCTGCTCATTCTTATATACATAATACTGGAACGGGCAGGTCATGGGGCGAAGCGCAAACACTTCCTTATCCTTCTCCTCATCTCCCAGCACGAACATGCCTTCCTTATAGTGATCCCAGTGACCGGAAATCTTATACAGATCGGATTTCGCCATGAGAGGGGTGCGGGTGCGCACATAGCCCCACTCGTTATCCTCCAGATCCTCGATCCATCTCTGGAGCTTCATGATCATCTTCGTGCCCTTGGGGGTGAACAGAGGCAGACCCTGACCGATCACGTCAACGGTGGTGAACAGTCCCATCTCCCGGCCCAGCTTATTATGGTCCCGGCGCTTTGCGTCCTCCATTCTCTCCAGATGCTCCGCCAGCTCTTCCTTTTTGCTGTACGCGGTACCGTAAATGCGCTGCAGACGCGCCTTGTTGGAATCGCCTCTCCAATACGCCATGGAAGAAGAGATCAGCTTGAACGCCTTGATGGACTTGGTGCTCATAAGGTGAGGCCCGGCACAGAGATCCACGAAATCTCCCTGGCTGTAAAAGGAGATCTCCGCGTCCCCGGGCAGATCCCGGATCAGCTCCACCTTGTAAGGCTCTCCCTTTTCCTCCATAAATCGGATCGCCTCTTCCCTGGGCATGGTAAATCTTTCCAGCTTTGCGCCCTGCTTGATGATCTTCTTCATCTCAGCCTCCAGCGCGTCCAGATCCTCCCTGGAAAAGGAGTCATGATCAAAATCATAGTAGAATCCGGTGTCGATGCTGGGACCGATGGCAAGTTTCGCCTCGGGGAACAGATGCTTCACCGCCTCCGCCATCACATGGGAAGCGGTATGGCGGATCGTTGCCAGACCTTCCGGATCATTGGCGGTACAGATACTCAGTTCGCAGTCCCGATCCAGAACCGTTCTCAGATCGACCACTTCGCCGTTCACCTTGCCGCAGCATGCCGCTCTGGCCAGTCCCTCGCTGATATCCAGCGCAATGTCATACACACTTTTACTCTCCGCATATTCTTTTACGGAACCGTCCTTTAATGTGATCTTCATTCTTCATCCTCCTCTTCATTGCCCCATATGCAATCATCGTAATTGATGTTATTGCTGCCGATGGTAATGCCGTGAGTGAGAGGCGCAGCACACAGACCGTACACGATTCCCGCCAACGCACAGATAATGCAGATCAGCCACAGGATCACCTTGGGCATGGTCACATCTCCCTCAAAGCATTGTTTTGCCAGTCTTTTCATTTTCATTACCGTTACCATAATATTTCTCCTTTCTCATTACCTTCTGACTCTGCCGTCGCGCCAATGGGCAGACTCCAAAGGCTCTGCCTTTCGAGTTCGCGTTGCTCGTCATAAGTCCTTTGGCTCATTTGCTCGTGCAAGCACGGCAACTGAGTCAAAGACCTTCTGACTCTGCTCATTCGCGCAAAAAAGCGTCCCTGCAATTTTCATTGCAAGGGACGCTTACATTTTACATGTTTACACGCGGTTCCACCCTTGTTGCACTTTACCGCCATAACGGTAAATATGCCGCCTTCATTTGCTCGTAACGGAAGCTGCCGGGCTGTATTGGAGCCACTCGGAGATGGTCTTCACATGGCTTTCCGCAAAACCGCTCCCAGCACCGCCTGAAAGTCTCAAGACGGGCGGTTTTCTCTGATGCTCCCGGCCAAGCTACTGTTCTCGTCATCGTTTTCTGTTTTATCATAGTACTTTTACCGTGAAATGTAAAGTACTTTTTATTGTCAATATTCTGTCAGATTTTTCAATCATTGCAACAGTTCTGACAGGTTACTGAGCTGACTCTATCATATCGAGACCCTGCCTTTCGGTTTCCTTATCTTCCGTCGATCTCGCCCGCGATATACGCCTCCACCTCGTCGCGGCTCATATCCAGCGAGACAGCCAGCTCTCCATACAGGCTCTCCTCCGCCAGATGGAAATACTTGGCATCCACGGCTGTAACCTTTCTGCCTGCCTGGATACGCTTCTGCTTTCTGAGGTAGATCGTCTTGATAACTTTTACCAGTTCCTCACAGTTGTTCGATTTCATGCACTCCTTATAGGCCTGCTCGGACAGTTTATCATCAGTGAACGTCAGAAGCGGGATATCCGGTATATGACCGATCAGATCTTTCGCTTCCTCAGGCTGCAGCACCTTCCTCATGGATTCTCCGGAAGAATCCACCGGGACATAGACGGTACTTCCCGATATATATTTCGGTTTCAGAATATAGTATTTCCGTTCCTTATCCACTCCTGTGATATCCAGTGTAGTAATATCCTCTACTCTGCACACACCCTTATTGCCACACACTACATATTCACCAATTTTAAACACAAACTTCTCCTTTCTGCCGTCAATCCGGTTACAATCCACTCCATGGCCGGCCACAAACGCAGGTACATTCCGCGCCCCGCCACAGCCACACATAAAAAGCAACCTAATCCGACTTGATGAACAGGTTCCCATTGCTTCTACTTATTGTTATATCCTTATTTTAACAGAATAAACTCCAAATTGTCAAAATATTAAAAGCATATCGGAGAATTTCGTAAAAAAAGCTCATAAAAACAGAGTGGCTCATTGTGCAATTTGCCACTCTGTCCTCTCTTCTCATTGTCATCTCTCCAGGCATCTCCCCTGCACCTGACTTTACGCCGGGTTTCCGCCAGCTGCCTGTCCTTAATCAATGACCTTAATACTCTCGATCACAGGCTGATTCTCCGCAGTCACCATACCGTCTGTATCCGTCACGGGAGTGGCCTCACAGATGGCATCCACCACCTCCATGCCCTCCGTCACATAACCGAAGCAGGCATACTGTCCGTCCAGAGAAGTACTGTCCTCATGAACGATAAAGAACTGGGAACTGGCGCTGTCCATCATCGTGGAACGGGCCATGGAAATCGCTCCCCTTGTGTGGGACAGATTGTTTTCCACCCCGTTTAAGGCAAATTCACCCTTGATATTCTGATCGGAACCGCCCCTTCCGTTTCCCAGAGGATCACCGCCCTGGATCATAAAACCGCTTATGATCCGGTGAAAGGTCAGTCCGTCATAAAAGCCGTCCCCGGCAAGCTTCAGGAAATTTTCCACCGTAATCGGCGCTGCGTCTCCATCCAGCTCCACAGAGATCGTTCCGTAATCCTTGATCGTGATCTCCACATGATGCAGACCGGCCGGATCAACGGACTGCTCCTGTCCGGAACCGCTCCCTTCACCGGGTTGTGCTGCAGACGCGTCAGCGCGATCCTGCGCCTGCGACGCACCTGCGTCATTCTGCACTTCCGATGCGCCCGTACCGTTCTGCATTTCCGATGCCCCCTGCCCTTCATTGCCGCATCCTGCCAGCACAAACACCATTGCCGCAGTCAAAGCCAGTTTCCATAATTTTTTCATACTCCTCTTCCATGCTCCTTTTCGCTGTAAGATTTTGCAGTCATTCCGCCGTCAGGCAACCTGGAGCATAATCTCCAACTCAGAGGCTGATTTCCCTGCCTGCGGCGTTTCCTGCAATTTCGTTCCAAATTATAGCACAGACAGGGCTGTTATTCAAATGAAATAAATGTGAACACGCTCTGATACAAAATCTACCCGCAGCGTCTCTTCCCATCTCTGTCAAAATTCTGTTTCAGCGCCTTCTCCGTGGGATAGATGGAACCGATCAGGAAAACGATCTGCAGGGTGCAGACAATTGCGGCCACTGTTCCTGTCACCTTTTCACTTTTTCCCGCCGTAAAAAGCATGGCAGCCGCCGACACCAGCAGTAACGCTGATCCGCACCGATACCACAGCCGTCCGCAATATTTGTGGGCGAACTCCCATGTATCCTTATTTTTCATGGACATGGATGTCCTGTAGCCAAATACCGCATTGATCTCCTTTGGCGCATGTCTCATAAAATACTTCCCGAAACCGATCATGGTAAGAGGGATCAGCATATCCATCACAAATGTAAAAACCCATAAACCCATACTATTCTCCCTTCTGCTTTCATACTGCCATACGCGTTCCGCGCATTGTGTACTTAGACGTTCCTGTATCCACTTCCCCACAACAAAGCAGCCGCAACCGCGCCGGTAAATTTCTGATCACAGCACAGGTGCAGAAGATTTGTCGGAGTAAAAAAACATTCCTGATTTATGACGGCAAATTACCGGGCTGATCTACAGCCTGTACAGTCTCTCCAACCGGGCATGATACCTCATCATAACAAACACACCCCCGATAATAACGGCAAGCTCCGGAATCATCAGAAGGACATTCCCACGCTCAAGCGCACCTGCGATCACATTCACCAGACCGCATCCCATTATGGCGCCGCCATACACGACCCACATAATGCCATGCTTTCTGTTCCATGCCTTTACATCCCGCAGCTGTTTGGCCTCCGGCGGCTTTACCCCTGTGTAAAACCCCACCGGCTTACTGCTCTTAAGCTGTGAAATTCCAATACCTGCCATGATAAAAGCCGTCAGACCAAAAATCGCAAAAGAAATAATATACTCTGCCATACTCCTCCACCTCCTAAACTTTCTACTTCAAATAGAATCCCGCCAGCTTCAGATCCCTGTCAAAGTTCATGGTGTAGGTCACACCCACCTTCTCATAAGACACCGTTATCTGCACCATGGCATATTTCTGCCAAAGCTGGCTGATCTCCAGGAGATAGGTATTTCCCACATTGATCATCTCTCCCCAGTCATCGCCGATGTACAGCTTCATCTGTGCCATGTCCTCCTGCGACATATAACCCTCCATCTGTGGGGAAAGATATGGCTGCAGTCCCTCACGATCCTCCGCATTGAAATATTCAATGATCCGCTCTGCCCTCTCCCGGACTTCCTCCTCCGAAAAAGTCCTGCTGTCACTTAAGTATCGTGTCTTGGGCAGTGCCCACCAGATCAGCGCCGCCAGAATGATCAGGACCGCAAACACCACGGTCAGGATCTTCCATACCTTTGCTCTGGCCGCCGCCTTCCTCTCCGCCTCGCTGAAGCTTTCGTTGAATTCCGCCGCCAGAGCCTTCGGCTCTCCCATATCCCGGATGACCTGCTCCTGAGAGCTTCCCTCCTCCGCTGCAGCCTGTATATCCGATGTGATCTGCTTTTTTATCTCCCGCTTTTTCCCACCGGAACACTTCAGATACTTTACGACCTGTCCCGCATATTTTTCCGCATCCATCTCCGTGTTCTCCTTTCGATCGCCATAACTTCCCGGAATCTTCATCCCATATTTTATAAACAGACTCCCGGACCCTGCTTATCAAAAATCACCACTCATGCCCTTCGGTATACCTCACTGTCGGACCGGATCATGTTTTGATATCCCTATACCGTAATATATTCCGGTTTCATCATATTCCATCCGCGCATTATACCTATCCGCACCCTATACTGCTTTCATAATATTGTTTACTTTTTCCGAAAATCTGTTCCAGAGAGCCTGCAGTTCTCCCAGAGTCTCCCGGCCCTCCGCCGTAATACTGTAATACTTTCTGGACACTTCCTTTCCCTTTGGTTCACTCCATTTGCTCACCACCAGTCCGTCATCCTCCATACGGTAGAGAATGGGATACAATGTTCCCTCTTTTAACAGAAACATGTCATCGCTCTGCTCTCTCAGTTCACAGATCAGTTGATAACCGTACTTCTCCTGCTGAAAGAGAAGCCGCAGCACCAGCATTTCCAGCACACCCTTTTTCATCTGTTGTTCATATTTCTGCTTCAATTCTCCACCTTCCCATTCCATCGCCGCTCCATGGCAATTTGCTCCCTCTCCTCCGCACGGTTACGGAAGCATTTTCCGTACACCCTGACCGTTTCCGATCATATCACCCGATATATCCGCCTCTGCAGATCAAACTGCGGCATGCCCACAGCAAAGCCTGAAATTATCTGCTGTAGCTTCTTATTTTATCCTATACATCCGCTCCAGCCTGCCATGGTTTATTCCCAGCCACACAATCTCCGCTGCAACCATTACAATGACGATAATAGTTGCGGTTATTGCCTCAATGAAATTCAGCGTAACCGGAAATATTCCAATCGTGAGGGCTATGACCATCCCAAACCGGATCAGCGCTTTGCCATGTCCCGTATTCCAGGCTTTCACGTCACTCAGCTGCTCCGGCTTCAAAGGTTTCTCACCGGTATTCATGACTACAGGGGATCCGCTCCTGCACTGACGGATTCCCAGTATAACAAACAGCAGGCCTATGAGACATGCGGCAACAATATTGATGATATATGCAGCCATACCCTTTTCCTCCATTGTACATATGACACTCTCCCGGAATCTCCGCCCCGCTTCTTCACGGCACTTTTCGGAAGCCATGATCGCAATGACAACAACCACGCGCTCAGCATCTTTCTGACCTGACAGAAATAGTATTCCTGTCATTTTAAACCAGGAAAACTGTTTGTTGATTTATACTGCCTAACAGTTAAAATTTCCGAACAACCTGACTACATAACGCCAGGCATATACGCTTAACCAATGCAGTACGGTAAATTCTGGCGTTATGTGGTATAACATTCTCCTGAGATCAGATGTAATGTCTTTCAACCAAATAAAGAACCACATCAGGAAAACGCAAATATTTAGTATTACTAAATACATATTAATACATAATTTTGTACTTGTCAATCATTATGACAATGAATTTGTTACCGGAACAAGCCGCAGGTAACAGTTCAGACAGGTCACTGAACTGTTACAACTGCAGCGCAGGCAGTACTTACCGCCCATGACAGGCATACAAAAACAGCTGTCCCTTACAGACAGCTGCATACCGATCACATATTTACTGTAACCTGCATCTTGCCTTGCGGAAACCGCAAGACAGCTATGCGCCAAACCGCATGCTCTTGCGGTTTGTGTGCATCTTCTTAACTCCCGACTTTCGTATATGGTGAAGCATTGGAATGCATGGGAGTTTAGGAACTGTTTACCATATCGGCGCCAAACGATTACCGGTTACGCTCCAGTTCCGTCCGCACACACATCAGCGCAAATCCCAGCAGGTTCTGTCCCTGCCACTCACGCATGTCAAAACGTCTCTCATCCTTCATCGAAAGACCGATCCCCCAAATCCTGTCCTGCACCGCGCATTCCGCCAGAATGTTCTGTCCGGTGGCGAGAAGCCCGGTCTTCAATGTTTCGTTCTGAAGAAATTTTTCCAGCAGGCCCTTATATACAATGACCTGTCGCATCCCATTCCACGTCAGATCATCATAACCCTGCACTCCCCGTCCCAATGCCTTGATCTTTCCCACATCCGATATCGCCCGGATCTCCTGTGCACTGGCCTCATCGTGGAACAGCACTGCTTTCTGGTCATAAAATGATCACCTTCCCTTTCTGTACCACTGTCAGCCGCCGTACACACCCTTAAAAGCCCGGTAAGTCTTTGCCATGCCTTCCTCCATCTCCGTATAGACAATTCCCAGTTCCGTCCTGCTCTTTTCGTTGGAATAGCACAGCGTCTCCTCCTCCGTCACCGGGAACGGCAGTGGAATCCCCTGCTGCTGTGCCTGACTGCAGGTCAAAGGCAGCTCCTTACATTCCACATCCGCCGCTTTCGACAGGTATTGATAAAACTGATCGTAATCCGTCATGCCGTCCTGGCACAGATTATAAGCCTGGCCGAAAGCCGTTTCATTCAGCAGGCATCTCCTTACGGCCTCCGCGGCATCCTTCACATAGACGAACTGAAAGCGCCCTGCCGCATCCGTGATATGGGGCAGAAGCCCCTGCTTCACCATGAGCTGAATGTACACGGACTCTCTGGGTGCGTAGTTAAAGGGACCGTAGAGGATAGCAGGTCTGAGCACCGTATACGGAATCCCCCTGTCCGCACACACCTCTGCAAGTTCGCGCTCCAGCGCTGTTTTTCCGGCAATATATGCCCCTGTCTCCCCGGGAAAGACCCGTTCCTCAAAGGGTGAGTCCTCACTTTTTGCCGCTCCCCCGGTTCGCTCGTATACATCCACCGTACTGATCAGGATATATTGTCTGATATGTCCGCCGAAGTGTTCAAAAAAGAGCCTGACGTCTCCCTTGTCATAGGCGCAGAAATCCACCACCACATCATAATCATCCCTGATATTCTGCCAGAGAGCAGGATCGTGGCGATCCCCTTTGATCTGCTTTGCTCCCAATGCCTCCACGGAATATGTTCCGCGATTGACCACGGTAACGTCATGCTCCTGCGCCGTCAGCATGACAAACACTCTGCCCAGAAAATAGCTGCCGCCTGTCACTAATATCTTCATTTACTTTCTCCATTTCTGTTCTATGTACTCTCGGAATCTCCAGGCCGCTTATTAAGCGGTTTTCCGGAAATCGCTACAGGCGATTACCCGCTTTTGGGGATACCTTTTACGGCAATGCCGACACAAACTCTATATCAGTGTATAAAGATTCAATCTCCGGTCCTCCTGCGCTTCCGGTTACTCTTATCCCGATACATGGCCTGATCAGCCAGTTCACAGCATTCCTCGGCCGGCAGAGGCTTCTCCTTCGTACTTATGGCATAACCGATACTTACGCCCAGCTGATACCGGATCTGCCGCCTGCTCACCTTATCGGCCAAAATGCTGTCGATCCTCTCCCTGAGTCCCTGCCAGTGCTCCGGCTGTACATTGCGGGAGAGCAGCAGGAACTCATCGCCGCCATAACGCACCAGCAGCTCGTCCTTCTCTGTCACAGCCTGAAGCACTTTCGCAATAATACACAGCGCATGATTGCCGGCCAGATGCCCGAATTCATCATTTACCTTTTTCAACCCGTCCATATCCATGATCACTACGGTAAATTCATTTCCCGATGTATAGTCATCCCGGAAACGCTGGAGTCCGAACCGGTTATACAGTCCCGTCATCTGATCTGTCATATGAAGCTCCTCAAGCTTCTGTATACTGCTCTGCAGGATCATCTGACGGCGCAGGTTTTCAATACTGCTGCCTATACTCTCATGACAAATACGGTAATTGTAAATCTCCACGGGAAAATATTCATTCAAAAATACCATGTATCCGAAATCCTGCTCCTTATAATGGACCGGCAGGAAGATCAATATGTCACCCTCCTGCGCCTCGGCAGGAAACAACTTTTCCACCGGAAACGCCACATTTTTCAGCTGCCCCGTTCTCCTGGACACTCCGGTAACCGCCACCATGGTTCTGTCATATATCCTGTCCTGCTCTGTGTTCCTCTCACTTTCCTCATTGACGACATATTTCAGATCGCTGCGGTTCAGGCAGCAGAAGAAGTCCGAACAGCTGATCCCCTCCAGCATCCCTCTGAGATTATCCGCCAGCTGATCCAGAGAATCCACTTTCTCCAATGCATTATTGTACTGCATCATCCCGCTGACCTGTGTGGCCGCCTCCACCTTGGCAAGGATCAGCTCCCGGTACCTCTTGCCATACGCTGCTTCCTCATGATTTTCACAGCCGCAGCTGGTCCCGTAATGCATTTTGCACTCGTAAAAATTTTCCCTTTTTACAGCCTTTCCCGCCATCATGTCTTCCAGCAGATCACATGCCGCTTCCACCGCGTCCTCATCCATTCTGTCCGCACCTGTGAGTATGGGGCGGAACACAATACTGTTGGTACTGTAGTTCAGCGTACACAGCAGCATATCCTCCGGAACTTTAAGCCCTCTGTCCTCCAGTTCAAGACAAAGGCCGATAGCCATCACATCATGGATGCAGATCACAGCCTCCGCATCTCCGATTCCCTGATCCAGAAATTCCTGATACAGGCTGCGTCCGTTCTGTATGGACACCTGCCTTGCCATTACTCTTCTCTCATCATACGGGATCCCCCTTTGGTCAAGTACCTCCCTGTATGCTCTTGTCATCTGCATGGAGATCACATCACCCCCATCCTGCTGGATAAGATTGATATGCGTGCAGCCATGCTCATCGATCAGATGCTCCATAAGCTCATATCCTGCCTTATAGGCATCAATCGTCAGAAACGGGGCATCGTCCGCCTCGATATTTATGGTTACAAAAGGAGTCCCCTGCTTCCTGATCATATCGGCGATCCGGTTGACAAGCTGCCGGCTTCCCAGGTTTCCCTCCAGAATACAGCCGTCAAATCTCATATAATTCAACAGGTCATAAATGGCGCCCTCTCCGTGCTCATGCCATGCATCATCATAAAAGGCTCCGTAATTGCTGAACACATACAGTGTGTAGCCGCCCCTCTCCTTCAGGGTACGGTGGGCAGCCTTCACAATAACCTTATGACGTTCAAAGTTGGACGCGCTTATGATCAATGCTATATTCTTCGTGTCTCCCATTTGCGATGTACTCCTCCAGTCGTATATTTCAGTCTGCCGAAATCTCACCTGCACCGGTCTTCGGGACTATAATATATTTTTTCCACAACCTTTTTTCTTTCCTGCCATGCACCTCACTGACCGCAGGCAATCCGCAGCTCAACACTTCGTTGCAGGCAACGGGTATCTTTCTATAACACTGCAAAGCAGCGGCATGTGACTCTCTGCATTTTCCGAAGTTCTGCTTTGCCGCCAGACTCATTGCCTGAGAAAGTGCACAAAGTCCCCCCTCATGCAACCGGCTTTTTCAATCACTCTCTATCCCTGCCTGTCCGGTTCCCCCGCATTTCTGTCCGTATACATATCCAGAAGTCCCACTGTCTCTGTGGCGGGTCTTCCGTAACTGTTACAGCACTTATGGGACACTTCCTTTCCCCGGGCCTCCTCATCCATGACCACGCTCATTCGCACGGCTCCTTTTTCCAGTTCACTGTCCAAATGTCTCACAATATCTTCCAGCATATTTTCATCGATATCATTCTTTCTGTCTTCACTCATATTTTCCATCCTGCCTCCCATCATTCCTCCGGCCACTGTAGGCCATGACACAACGTTCCATCTGTCATATAACAGTCATAATATCCCCTTAAAGCCGGTTGACTTCCAGATTTCCCTCTGATGATATTCTCCCGGATATCGCTATCTGTTTTCCACAATACCGGATATGACTGCTTTTTGTATGTTACTTCCATCTGTTTTATTACTTCAATCTGTTTTGATTGTGCCGCTGAGCCATATATATTATAATAATCTCACAGCGATTTGGAGTCAACCCGTAAAATTCTGTGTCACAGGCTTAAAACGGGCAGCGGTTCCACTATTTGCCGCATGTAATTTATGCGTACTCAGACACTGTTAAGAGATAACTTTTCATATTGCCTGTCTTGTTGACCAGACGGACAAATGGATGCAGCTGCCGGAAAAATATCAGATAATATTCTTCTTCCGGAACCCTGCCAACAAGACAGAAACCGGCAGCGTCCTGCATTCCGGCTGCGAGAAGACCTCCGACCGGGCGGAAGACAACCTGAGCGAATCCGGCCGCCGGATCAGAGCGAAGTTCCGGGCTTTGCCATGATAGTGCTTGTATTGCGGTGATTTCTTGTTTATAATAGTAACATAAGGCATTTAACCAAATAGAAACGGAGGATATTTACATGACTGATTTAAATATGTTTTCACTGGAGGGCAAAACCGCTCTCGTGACAGGCGCCAACACCGGACTCGGACAGGGAATCTGTGTCGCATATGCCAAAGCGGGAGCAAATGTGATCGGTGTTGCCAGAAGAAGCTGTCAGGAAACGGCTGAGAAGATTGCCATTTTCGATGGAAGTTTCAAAGAAATCATAGCGGATCTGTCGGATACATCCGTCATTCCCCATGTCGTAGAAGAAGCGGCAGCGGCATTCGAACGTGTAGATATCCTCGTAAACAATGCCGGGATCATCAAACGCTGTGACGCCGCGGAAGTGACAGAGGAAGACTGGGACGCTGTCATCAACATCAACGAGAAGATGGTGTTCTTCCTGTGCCAGGCTTTCGCAAGGAAGTGGCTGGCAGACCAAAAGGGCGGCAAGATCATCAATATCGCCTCCATGCTCAGCTATCAGGGAGGCATCCGCGTTCCCGCCTACACCTCCAGTAAGAGCGCCATTGTGGGCCTGACCAGAGCGCTTGCCAACGAATGGGCCAAATACAACATCAATGTAAACGCCATTGCTCCCGGCTATATGGAGACAAATAACACTCAGAATCTCAGGAGTGACGAGCAGCGGAGCGAGGA
>CAMWWF010000030.1 GCA_947177885.1 uncultured Lachnospiraceae bacterium | reverse complement strand
AAAACTGCTCCTGAGACGCCGTTCCCTGCTGTGTCTCATAGTAAAACTGCTCCTGAGACGCCGTTCCCTGCTGTGTCTCATAGTAAAACTGCTCCTGGGATGCCGGTTCCTGCCCGGTCTCATAGTAAGGCGGCTCCTGGGATGCCGTTCCCTGCCCGTTTCCATAATAAGGCTGTTCCTGAGACGCGGGTTCCTTCCCGTTTCCATAATAAGGCTGTTTCCGGGACACCGCTTCCTGCTGCGCTCCATAATAAGCCTGCCCGTTCCCTTCAAAACGGTGGTCGTACATTTCCTGCTGAGAAGGCGACAGCGGCTGATGCAGCATTTTCAATTCCATGGCCTTGATGACATATTTTCCCTCTCCAAACCATAGAATAAGCTCGTCACACTCTTCAACACAGCGTGTGGCAAGCCCTACCCTGTGATAGAGATAAGCCAGCTCATATGCCCATTTCTCACGGTAATCCCGTTTCTTAAGTTCTTCCAGAACTCCGATGCGCTCCTCCAGACTGACATCCTGAGCTTCATAAAGCTTATATTGCAAAATATAGCGTCCCGGATCCTTGGGCGCTACCTGCACAAATTCTTTATAATAATTGACTGCCGGTACAAAATCTTCCATTTTAATGGACAGTTCACAGAGAGAATAGCAGATCGTCCTTCCGCCAGGCCTTCTCTCATAAGCTAAGAGGAGCATATTTCTCGCATCCTCATAGCGTCTGTTGATCTTGTACAGATCACTGATGGTGCAGAGCATCATCACACTCTTAACCCTGCGCCAGTCGATGGTATCCGCGATCTCCGCAGCCTGAACATATTCTCCCTGAGCAATCAGATCCTTTATTTCATCTGCTCTCACTTTATATTCGTACTTATCCAAGGTACTTCGCTCCCTATTCTGAATCTTTTATCATGACTGAATTTCCGCAACCCCAATGCCATGGCTTCCAGTCATGACTCCAGAGTCCTTATCCCCTGCAAGGCAATAATATCCCACTATTTCGATTCTATATAGTTTACCATAGTCTATGTGCATATGTCAAAAAATAAAGTTTATTTTTTCATAAAAAGATACAAGATATAGTAGCTATACCTTGTATCTTTTTACAAAATATCGTAGATGCTCTAGAGCAGATTGCTCAGCTCCGCAAACTGCTCCAGCGTCAGCGCCTCCCCCCGTATGGCAGGCGGCAGCTTCATCTTCTCCAGCGCTTCCGTTACCTGCTCTTTGGATAAGCTCAGATCCGCCGCATTGCACAGCCCGTTGACAAGCGTCTTCCTTCTCTGATTGAAGGATGCCCGGATCAGAGAGAACAGCTTCCCCTCATCCTTCACCCGTACCGGCGGTTCCGCATGTCTCGTGAGACGTATCACCGCGCTGCCCACATTAGGACGGGGAATGAAACAGTTGGGCGGCACGTTGGCCACGATCTCCGGCTTCACATAATACTGCACCGCCAGAGACAGCGCGCCGTAATCCTTTGTGCCCGGCCCCACCTGCATTCTGTCCGCTACTTCTCTCTGTACCATGACGGTGATGCTCTTTAAAGGCACATGGCTTTCAAACAGTCCCATAATAATGGGTGTGGTTATGTAGTAAGGAAGATTGGCGACCACCTTGATCGGCTCTCCGCCATTCCTCTCCTCCACGATCTTCCCGATATCCAGCTTCAGGATGTCCTCGTTTATGACCGTGACATTATCATAACCTGACAGCGTATCCTCCAGAATGGGGATCAGATTCCTGTCGATCTCCACCGCCACCACTTCCCCCGCATTCTCAGCCAGGTACTGTGTCATGGTGCCGATGCCCGGCCCGATCTCCAGCACACAGTCCTCCTCCGATATTTCCGCGGCAGCAATGATCCTGTTCAGCACATTGGTATCGATCAGAAAATTCTGTCCGTATTTCTTCTGAAAATTAAAATGATATTTCTGCAATACTTCTATGGTATTTTGCGGTATCCCTAAATTTGCCATTCTGTCCTTCCCAGCACTCTCTATAACCTGCAGGTTTGGGAGCCGGCGCAGAGCATGCCGGTTCGTTCATTCCCTGTATTCACCCCAGACTCGCATTACATTTCATAAACTCTAAAACTTCCGGAAGATCTCTGAAAATCCGGTAGCTCAAATTCCTTATCTCCTCATCCGGCTGCAGTATATCCGGTACCATGAGCGGGCACATTCCCGCCGCATAGGCGGAGCGGATCCCATTGGGCGAGTCCTCGATGGCATATGCCTCACAGGGTTCTATCCCCAAATGCCTGCACGCGATCAGATAGATATCCGGCAGCGGCTTGGAATGAGTCACCATATCTCCTGTCACGATCGCCTGAAAATAATCCCGGATTCCCGCCCGCTCCAAATGGTCAAGCACGGAAGACTTTCTGGTGGAGGAAGCAAGTCCCACGATCCATTGCTCCTCTTTGAGCCATGCCAAGATCTCCCGCACACCCGCCATCATGGGGAGACCGTTTTTCTCAATATATTCCCAGAACCTGTCGAAGGCTTTCTTCCGAAAGGTATCATAATCAAAGTCCTGTCCATAGGCCTCCAATACGATTTCCCTGCTGTCATTGGCATTCCCGCCGATACACCGCGGAAAGATCGTCTCCATATCCGGCAGACCTTCCTTCTCTGCCACCGCCACCCAGCTGTCCATACATACCCGTTCCGTGTCAAACAGGACTCCATCCATATCGAATACTACCGCTCTCATATCGTTTAACCATGCCTTTCTGTAACATGCGGACCCCTGACCTTACATTTATTCGGTGTAGCTGAACTCCTCCAGAAAATGAATGCAGTTATAGATCACAAGTACATCCATTCCCCCATCGGGCTCCATCTGCTTCATCAGCGCTGACAGTCTTCCATTATAATACCTCAGATCCACCACGTAAATCCTTTCATAATGCGGTGTCAGCAGCGGAACCAGACTGTTTGCATAAGAGTCCTTAATGACAAACAGCGTCTTCCCGTTCCGGTAACTGGTATCGATCTGAATGAAAGCGTGATTGTCATCCAGAAAGAAGCCATACTGATTCTTCGTGTCCAGATAAGACTCTTCATAAAAGGTATCTGTCACCCTGTTAAAATCATAGGTCACCGTCACAGGGCGCTTCTCCGTTCCCCGGAAATACCGGATGGTATCTCCCTCCCGGTCAAGGTTTGTCTTGGAATGCAGCGTTCCCAGAAAGTCTTCGGAAACAACCGTCATAAAATCAGTGCGATAAGCATAAGGAGTCACCTCCTCATGCTCCGCCCATGCCAGATATCCGTAGTACGCTCCCAGACTGGTCCAGTGATGATCGCTGCGATAATAGATTTCTTCGTCCATGTGAGCCCTCAGACTTCCATAGACATCTACATAATGGGCATCTCCCACCTGTGCCGCTATCCTTTCCAGCAGCGCCGCCTGATCATAACAAGGTGCATTGGCCGGCATTTTATCTGTCAAAATGTTATCCGCAGTGGGCACCAGCATGACTACAACATCCCACTCATCCACCAGTTTCTGGAGCAGCGCCGCCCGCTTTGCCACTAACAGCTCGGAATAATCCTCCGGCAGATGCTGCTCGATCAGATATCCGTCATCTCCCAGATAAACTCCGTTGATCTCCTTTTTCTGCAGCAGGATATCCATCCGGGTCTTGATCCCGATCCACTTGTCCCTGCTGACAAATTGATCTGTCACATATGTCTCATACGCTTCCGCGTATTTCCCGGAGAGAATATTTTCCCTGGATACCGTGGGTCTGGCGGCAAGCAGCCGGTTTTCCGTCTCCGAATAAATCCTGTCGTCGCGGCAAAAGTCTGCCACGGTAAAGATCCATATGATCGCCGCGATCACTGCAATTGTAAAGAGAGCGTTTTTCTTTTCTTCCATAGCGCCGCTTCCTTTCGGAACTGTCCGTAAATAATTCTTTAAAATCTAAAATACAGAAAAGGATTAAATGTACCGTCTACGATAACGGCAACGGAAAGCAGCAGCAAAAGGGCAGGAAGCACCTTTTCCCCCAGACGGTACAATGCTATTCCCCATCCCGTCTCCGCCTGTTCCAGTCTGCCCGCCAGGAGGCCCGGCAGCGGAGTGGCCGCGGTCACGGCAATCGCAAACAGAATAAAGTATTCCCCCAGCAGATAGAGGCCCTGACTGTCTATCAGCTTTCTGCCGAAACCGAACATTGCCGCCAGATAACCTCCGATCTCGGCGGGAGTCCCCAGAGCAAAAAGTACCCATCCCAACAGTACTGCCAACCCGTTATACAGGATTCCGATCCCTTTCGGCAGCCGGGCCAGGACCTTCCCCAAAAACAGCTTTTCCAGCACCAGCAGAAGAGCGAACCAAAGTCCCCAGAAAAGGAAATTCCAGCCCGCGCCGTGCCAGATGCCGGTAAGGACCCAGACGATCAGGATGTTCAGAAGCTGTCTCGGCACTCCCTTACGGTTTCCTCCCAACGGAATATACACATATTCCCGAAACCAGCTCCCCAGAGAGATATGCCATCTGCGCCAGAATTCCGTTACCGAGGACGCAATATAGGGGTAATTGAAATTTTCCGGAAAGTGGAAACCCATGATCTCCCCCAGCCCGATCGCCATATCGGAGTACCCTGAAAAGTCAAAATATATCTGAAAAGCAAAGGCCAGCACACCCATCCATGCGGTGAAGACACTTAAATTTCCGAATTCCATGGCGGAAATATCCGCCCACATCTCACCGATCGTATTGGCCAGCAGCGCCTTCTTGGCCAGACCGGTGACAAAACGCTTCAGTCCATGGCTGACGCACAGGATATCCGTCTTCCTGTTATGCAGATCATCCTCCACGGAACTGTATTTTACAATCGGCCCCGCGATCAGCTGGGGAAACATTGTCACATACACACCAAAGTCCAGAATGTTCTTCTGCACTTTCGCCTTATTGCGGTACACGTCAATGGTATAGGACATGGTCTGGAAAGTATAAAAAGAGATTCCAATGGGCAGCGGCAGATTCAAAAGCGGCAGTTCCAGGCCTGTCAGACCGTTTACCGACCGGATCAGAAAATCCGCATATTTAAAAAAGCACAGAATAAACAGGTTGATCGCCACGGAACTGATCAGAAACGCTTTCGCCCGGCTTCTGCCCCGGTATCTTCCGATCAGCCGCCCGTTGACATAATCCACCACCGTGGAAAACAGCATCAGCAGCACATATACCGGTTCTCCCCAGGCATAAAAGAGCAGACTCCCAAGGAAGAGGACGACATTCTTTCCTCTCCCGGGAATCAGAAAATATAATAAAAAGAAAAAGGGCAAAAACCGAAATAAAAAAATCACACTGCTAAAAACCATTTTCCCACTCATTCCGCCGCGCAGACGGCATTTTGATCCATAAATCTCCGAAATGCTTTACATCACCTTACGGTCACTCATGCGAAACCTTCCGGCTGATGATCTCCATCACCTGCCCGTTCAGCTCCTGACAATGGAGGATCACGGCCTCGTCACCGCTTTCCGAAATCTCCATGACATCTCCGCCGAGCTGGAGATAGCAGACATAATTCCCAACGCTCTCAACACGGGATGCCTGTACAATGCCGACATTCTTGGGATATTGAAGTGCATCATTAACCTGGACATCACGATAAGCATTGAGTGCATCTTCCACATCTTTCACCTTATCATCTTTTGCCCTGATAATCAACAAGGTATCTACATTTGCACTGATCATGGGCATCTCCGCAAAATAATCGTCATACATATCCGCAGTGATCCCAAACTGCATCTCCAGCATATCAGGCATCAGTGGCATATCCGGGAAATAATTGTCTCCCACTGCATCCATAATGGCTGTTTTTATGCCTTCCATCTCCTCAGTCCAGCCTTCCTCATAATCGTGGCCGTTTGCCACAGTTCCGCTTTGCGGGGAATCTCCTGCCGCCGAACCGCTTCCTGTCTGTCCGCCCATTCCGGAGCTGCTCTCCGTCTGACTTCCCGCCGCACTGCTTTCCGTCTGATCTCCTGCCACGGCACTGCTCTCTGTCCGACTTTCCGTCTCGCTGCTCTGTTCCTCTCCTGTCTTGTCACCGTTCCCACAGGCAGCCAGACTCATAACCATAACTCCCGTACACAAATACGCCATAAATTTTTTCATAATGATCTCCTTTCGCAACACAAAGTCGATATTGCTTACTCTCCTTTATTATACCCAGTTTACCATATTGTGATCACAAGTCAATCATGGTGTGTATGGCTTGAGTAAGCTCTAACTATATTATAGACAAAACGGGAAAAAAAGCCATAAACTCTTTCTTAATTTTCTGAAATATGTTATAGTTACAGTCCATATGCCAAACTGACCGTCCCCATTCCGCTTCGGCATGGAGATCCGGTCCGGCAAAAGTTATTTTCAGAAAGGCATGGTTATTGTTTATGAGCATATTAAATGTGGAACACCTGACTCACGGCTTCGGCGACCGGGCAATTTTTAATGATGTGTCCTTCCGTCTGTTAAAGGGCGAGCATATCGGACTGATCGGCGCCAACGGAGAGGGAAAATCAACTTTTATGAATATCATCACAGGCAGACTGCAGCCTGACGAAGGTAAGGTGGAATGGGCTAAAAATGTCCGCGTAGGCTATCTGGATCAGCATACCGTGCTGACCGCCGGGATGACCGTCCGGCAGGCGCTGGCTTCCGCTTTCGATTTTCTGTACGGGATGGAGACCCGGATGAACGAGATCTGTGACAAAATGGGCGAGGCTTCCCCTGAGGAACTGGAAGTCTATATGGAAGACCTGGGGACGATCCAGGACCTTCTGACCATGCATGATTTCTATATGATCGATGCGAAGGTGGAGGAAGTGGCGCGGGCGCTTGGCCTGACGGATATCGGACTGGACAGGGATGTGACAGAGTTGTCAGGCGGTCAGAGGACAAAGATCCTGCTGGGCAAACTGTTGTTGGAAAAACCGGATATCCTGTTGCTGGACGAGCCCACCAACTATCTGGATGCAGAACATATTGAATGGTTAAAGCGGTATCTGAACGACTATGAAAATGCATTCATCCTGATCAGCCATGACATTCCCTTTTTGAACAGTGTCATCAATCTCATCTATCATATGGATAACCAGTCCCTGACCCGTTATGTGGGAGATTATGACAAATTTCAGGAAGCCTATGAGATGAAAAAGTCTCAGCTGGAAGCCGCCTACAATAAACAGCAGAAGGAAATTGCCGGCCTGAAGGATTTCGTGGCCAGAAACAAAGCCAGAGTAGCCACCAGAAACATGGCAATGTCCAGGCAAAAGAAGCTGGATAAGATGGACGTCATCGAGCTTGCCGCGGAGAAACCCAAACCGGAATTTCGTTTCCGGGAGGCCAGGACACCCGGACGCATTATCTTTGAGACAAAGGATCTGGTCATCGGCTATGACGAGCCGCTCTCCTCCAAGCTGGATCTTACCATGGAGCGGGGGCAGAAAATTGTCCTTATCGGGGCCAACGGGATCGGCAAAACCACACTGTTAAAAAGTATTCTGGGCCTGATCAACCCTCTCTCGGGCACAGTGACACAGGGAGATTATCTGGAAATCGGCTATTTCGAGCAGGAAATGTCCGGAGATAAGGACAACAGCTGTATCGAGGAGATCTGGCAGGAGTTTCCCGGCTTCACCCAGTATGAAGTCCGCTCCGCACTTGCAAAATGCGGCCTTACCACCAGGCATATCGAAAGCCGTGTAAAGGTACTGAGCGGCGGCGAACAGGCAAAGGTAAGACTATGCAAGCTGATCAACCGAAATACAAATCTCCTGCTCCTGGACGAGCCCACCAATCATCTGGATGTGGACGCCAAGGAAGAATTGCGAAGAGCCTTGAAAGAATATAAAGGCAGTATCCTGATGGTATGCCATGAACCGGAATTCTATGACGGTCTCGCCACCGATATCTGGGACTGCACCAAATGGACAACCCGCATCTTTTAGATGCGGGTTGTTTTCAGGCAGAAACTTCATGTTGAATCTGCAGTTCATACAATTTCTTATAAATGCCGTTCTGGGCAAGCAGCTCCTGATGCGTTCCCTGTTCCCTGATCTTACCCTTGTGCATGACCATGATACAGTCGGCATGCTGGATGGTGGAGAGACGGTGGGCTACCATAATGGTGGTCCTGCCCTTCATCAGCTTCTGAAGCGCCTCCTGGATCAGGAGCTCCGTCTCCGTGTCGATATTGGCAGTGGCCTCATCCATTACCAGGATCTGGGGCTTATGGGCCAGGGTTCTGGCAAAAGATAAAAGCTGTCTCTCCCCTGCGGAGAAGGTTGCGCCTCTCTCAGAAACCGGTTCCTGATATCCCCGGGGCAGCCTTTCGATAAAGTGAGACGCATTGACGTATTCCGCCGCCTCTTTGATCTGTTCCGGGGTGATATCCTCATCGTAGAGACGGATATTGCTCTCCACATTTCCCTCAAAGATAAACACATCCTGCTGCATCTGCCCGATAGCGCTCCGCAGCTGCTTCTTGCTCAGTCTCCTGATATCCACGCCGTCAATATAGATATTTCCCTTCTGGATATCATAATATCTGCCGATCAGGTTCAGGATGGAAGACTTGCCGGCCCCTGTAGCGCCTACAAACGCCACACTCTGTCCCGGTTCAATGACAAAGGATACATCCCGCAGCACATAGTTCTCGTTGTCATAGGCAAACCACACATGGGAAAATTCTATCTTTCCCTTAATTCCCGGCAATATGACAGGATTGTCATCTTCCTTCACGGAAGGCTCCTCGTTCATGATAGTGAAAATCTTTTCCGCGGAAGCAATACAGGACTGCAGGGTGGAAAACTGCTCCGCCAGCTCCTGGATCGGTTCAAAAAAGGACTGGATATATTGCGCGAAAATATATAATGTGCCAATGGATATAACCTGATCAAGCACATCTCTGCTTCCCACGCCCAGAACGATCATCAGAGAGATGACGCTGAGTATATAGATCAGCGGACGGAAAATGGCAAATACAAGCATCTCCCTGTAGTAGGCCTTGAACAGCTTCTGATTCTTATCGTCAAACTCCTCGAATTTACGCTGCTCTCTCCCGAAGATCTGGATAATGCGCATACCGGAAATGTTCTCCGAAAGGAAGGTATTGATATCCGTCAGCCGCGTTCTGGACAAACGGTATGTCTCTCTGGCAATCTTTCGGAACACTACCGTCAGCACCGCCACCACAGGCAGCAGCCCGAAAGAGATCAGGGCCAGCCGCCAGTCCATAAGCAGCATCACTGCCGCCAGTCCGATGATCTTGATAATATTGCGGAACAGCCTGACCAGAATACCGGAGTACATTTCATTCAACGCCTCCACGTCGTTGGTCACTCTGGTCACCAGCTTTCCCACAGGAGTCAGGTCAAAGTAACGGCTGCTCAGACTCTGAATATGGGCATACAGCTCCTTTCGGACAGTGTGGATGATACTCTGTCCCGTTTTCTGCAATATCCATGTCTGGGAGATATTAAAGATAAAACTCAGGATCAGAACAATTCCGTATCTGACCGCCGTATCCATGATAATATTGTAGTCGCCCTCGGCTTCAAAGGTATCCACAGCATTGCCGATCAGCGTTGGCCGGTACAGATCGATGCCCGTCAGGGCAAGAACCAGCACCAGACTCAAAAGTACCCAGCCTGTATAAGGCTTCATATAGGAAAGCAGATGAAGCAGTGCGCTTCCTTTATAATCTGATTCCAAATTGTCTTCTGTCAAAGTACTCATGTTATAAACATACTCCTTTCCCCATTACTCAAAGGAGAGATCCGATATCTCAATGATCTTTACAAAACCGCACAACTGCTTCAAACATGTTCCATATAACAACCCATGTAAACTTCTTTCAGGCGGAACTGTCCGCCTTTTTACATAGCCTTCAGTTCCTGCTCCAACTGCTGCTTCTCATAAATATGCGCATAAAATCCTCCAAGCTTGAGCAGTTCCTCATGTGTACCGTATTCTGTCATCTCGCCCTCTGTCAGAACTGCGATATGATCCGCTTTCTGTAAGGTGGAAACGCGGTGGGCGATCAGTATGGTGGTCATGCCCTGACGGAGCTGCACCAGATTTTCCAGAATCTGTTCCTCCGTGTCCGTATCCACCGCGGAGAGGGAATCATCCAGGATCAGAACAGGCGCATTCATCAACAGCGCTCTGGCAATAGAGCTGCGCTGC
Organism: uncultured Lachnospiraceae bacterium; assembly: GCA_947177885.1. Next base: position 4,686 of record CAMWWF010000030.1, on the reverse strand, counting down.
TTCTGTCCTCCGGACAGAGTGACACCTCTTTCCCCCACCACAGTCCCGTAATTCTCAGGAAACTCCATAATATTATCATGGATGCAGGCATGCCTTGCCGCCTGATGGATTCTCTTGCGCAGTTCCGGATGCTCTCCGACCCTCTCTTCCAGCCCGAAGGCAATATTCTCCTCCAGCGTGTCGGAGAACAGAAAATTGTCCTGTGGCACATAAGCCACGTCACGATGAAGCATTGCAAGAGGGATCTCGTCAATGGGTTTCCCGTCGATCAGCAGCATACCCTCTTCACAGTCATAGACACGCATGAGCAGATCCGCAAGGGAAGATTTTCCGCTGCCGGTCCTGCCCAGAATAGCCAGCATCTCACCCGCCTTCACATGCAGGTCTATATTTTTCAGCACGGGATATTCACCGTCAGGATATGTAAAGGTCAGATTTCTCAACTGTATATCTCCCTTAAGGTGATCCGTCTCCGTCCATTCAGGGTATTTGTCCACAATATCCGGCTTCTCCGCAAAGATGCAGGAAATACGTTTGAATGCGGCGGCCGCCTGGGTAAAGGCATTGATACAGTCGCCGCAGGCGATCATGGGCCACACCAGCATACCGATATAGGAATTAAAGGCCACGAACTGGCCAATGGAGACCTCCCCGCTTAAAACCATTTTTCCTCCAAATATCAGGTTCAGCAGAAGACTGATCCCGGTGATGGCATCCAACAGGGGGCCGAAAACGGCCCGCAGCTTTACCACGCTCAGATTCTTCTCCATATTATTGATGCTGGCCTTTTCAAAAGCCTTAAAATCCGCTTCCTCCTGCACAAAGGCTTTCAGCACCCGGACTCCCGCCAGACTCTCCTGGACCTTGTCTGACAATTCGGAAAAGGCATCCTGCCTCCTGAGCTGCCGCCTTTTCACCTCGATGCCGTAAAAGTAGCAGCCTATGGCCACCAGGATCAGCGGGACAAAGGCCAGCAGTGTCAGCTTAAAATCTACGTACACCACCATTTTTACCAACACCATGATGGTCATGACCACCGCGTCAAAGGTCGTCACCACCGCCATGCCCACCGCCTGGCGGATGGCCTGCAGGTCATTGGTAAAATGAGCCATCAGATCTCCCGTCTTGTGACTGTTGAAATATCTGGCTGACAGGGTTTCCAGATGTCCGAACATATCATTACGCAGACGATACTCAATCCCCCTGGCGGCACCCTGCAAAAAATATCTCCAGCCGAAGCGCCCCAGAGTCATGATCATACCCGCTGCGAAAATCTTTGCCAATATGGGAATCACTCCCTGCATCCCGAAAGCTCCCGCCGTAAGCCCGTCTATGATCTCCCCCGTATACTGGGGGATATAAAGGCTTGCCAGATCTACCAGAAGCAGGATTATGATCCCTGCGATATAGTTCCATTTGTATTTCCATAAATAGGGAAAAAGTGAAAACTTTTTCATGTGATCATCATACCTTTCCGCAGCCTGCAGCCCCTTATCGCCAAACAGGATAAACCGTTTGATCCACACAGGCCGCAGGCTCACAAACTCTTACACGGATGACAGATCGACCTCTGTCATCCTGCTTGCACGGCCTTCGCTGCCATTGGCAAACACCGCGGTCACATAATACTGCCAGAGATCACCCGCTTCCGCAGTAAAAGGCAGAACGGCCAGGGATTCCTTTTCTTCCGTGGTCACAGTCCGCACCACCTCAAAGGTCAGCTCTTCCTTCCTCTTGGCATACACATGATAGGAGACCGCGTTTTCCACCGGATTCCAGTTGAGCAGGAAGCTGCCCCTGCCGTTCTCCACGGAGATCTCCTGTACCACGAAGCCGGTCACCGCATCCTTCGCGTACACTCTCGCCCTGCCGGTGCTGTCGATTCTCTTTTCGGGTTTTCTGATTTCCTCTATGGGAATCGGCTGAACCAGACTTTTCAGCTCATCCAGCTGTCCGTCCCTGTCATACTCCCGTATCATCTGCGCCACCATATCCGCATAGACTCCGGCTCCGTATTCCTGCAGGTGGGCCTTATCGGAGACGCCTGCGGCATAAGCGCCCTCAGGATACTCTCCCTCTTCCAGCCACATATATAAACTCTTGCTCTCCTCGGGGCCGATCTGATTCACATGATCGTTGCTTCTTTTCCCCAGATCCAGCACAGGAATATTCTGCTCCTCACCGAGCTTTAGCATCTGTTCCCGGTATTCGGCAAAGCACAGCTTATTGCTTCCGTCCTCCTCCAGTACGCGCATGGTCACAGGCGTCACCAGAACGCACTGTGCCCCTCTCCGCCTGCAGGCATCGATATAGCGCTGAAGGAAGAAGGGAAATTCTTCCACGGCTATGTAACGGTTCGGACGGATCGCCGTAGCGTCATTGTGGGCAAACTGGACAAACATATAATCACCGGGGCATAAGATCTCCAGCACCTGATCCAGCTTTCCCTCGTCATAGAAGGATCTTGCGCTCCTGCCGCCGATGGCACGGTTCTCGATCACGATCCCGGGAAGTTCATACGTCCTCGCCTGGGAATAAGTGCTGTGCTCCGCAGGGTATTCCCTGTATTCCTCACTTCCCTTAAAAAACTGCCGGAGCATCTGCCCCCATCCCGTCTGGGGATAGAAACGCTTCTCATAACTCTGCACCGTGGAGTCGGATACCAGAAAGATCCTGGGAATCTGCCGCTTCTCCATGGGCGGCTGCTCCGTGATCTCAAGGGAACGGATATAGACATCTCCCTCTATCACCTGGTCATGAATATCCGGAAGCGCGGCAGCGGCAAAGGTCAGGGTAAAATGGTCATCCGTAAGGCAGAGCGTGACTTCCGTCTCCCGCTGCTCCCCCGGCTCCACCGTGACCGCTTCCTCTTTCACGATTCCGTTCACCCTGATATGACAGGTGTATGGTTCTTTTGCAGGATTTACCAGAACGGCCCTGATCCGATAATTGCTACCGGAAAGTTCTCCTGACATTTGTGTTGTTTCTTCATAATAATAGATACCGAAACCGGTCTCCTCAATCTCCTGCCACACGCGGCTGTGAATCCTCAGAATGCCGTCCCGCTCCTCCAGAAAGTTTCTGCCGGGTTCCTGCTTCGCTTTTCTGGGATAATACACCCCGTCCACCCATCCCGGCGCCTTTTCGCCGTAGGTGACATCAAGGCATTGCATACCCTGGTATTTTACACCTTGAAATGGTATGTCAGATGCTTTTCCCATATCCCTGTCTTCCGAATTCCGCTCTCTCATATCCTGATCTCCCATACCCCGATTCCTTTCATTCTGTTTTGCATAGTCTGTGACTTTCATCCTCCGTTCCGGAATGATGATTTTCCTCTTTTGTTTCCCTCTCAAATCTTCATACCTGATATATCAACGAAACAGCCCCGCACATCTTATGACATGCATGCGGCTGACAGGTTACCCATTCTATTGTACCCTCATTTCAGAAGGTGTCAAGTAAGAGGAAGGCGATTTTCCTGTAAAACCGGTTGCCGTCGTTATTTCGCTTCTCTTTTTGCAGACACAGATACTCACATCTATCGTAACCTTCTTTATGGATGATAATATTTCTTCATCTGCCGATACATTGACCATCATGGGCGTCATTTTTATCCATGACCTCAACTGCTCCCTGTTTACTCTGACTTTGTAATACACTCTTTTCTTTTCCACAATTTCCATGTATTGGGATAGATAATGTATGACCTGTTCATCATCTCTGTGACTTTTTAGCTTAGTCCCGACCGCCTTTCTGAATTCCTGCAGATATTCTATACCGGGAATAACCTTTATCAGGATTCCATCCTCTTTCAAAATCCTGTGAAAGGACTTGTAATTGGCCGGTGTGAAAATATTAAAAAGCACATCCGCACAGTTATCTTTCAACGGAATATTCACCAGATCCGCTACCAGCCACAGTATCTCTTTCGTACTTTTACACGCCTGTAAGATCGCATCCTTTGAAATATCGAACCCGATCTTATTGCCGCTGATCCGGCTGCCCAGCTTAGTGAGAAATGTGCCTTCTCCGCATCCCGAATCAACCACAGTACATTCTTTACGGCTGCATACATGCGCGGATACAAGTAAATCCATCCTTTCCATGAGTTCATCATAGAACCCGCTGTCATACACTAAGCGCCTGTGTTCGAACAATTCCGCATTATAAATTTTCACAGACGTTTTTTGTACAAAATTTATATATCCTTTTTTTGAAATGTCGTAACAATGGTTTTCCTGACAGACAAGACTGGATTTTGTAACTTTCATCTGCTTCCCGCACAGAGGACACGCAAATAAAAAGGCAGATGCCTCCCATTTATCTTTCATATCATTAATATCCTTTCTTTTTCAATATTTGGGCATAAAAATACTGTAAAGAAAGAATGAAAAATGGGTTCACTAAAGACAGCACATTGTTCGACAGATAAAGGCAACGGCCGGCGCCGCTGTCTGTGAAACAATGTACCCGGCAAAGACACTGCCATGCCAACTGAAATCACATTATATTCTTACTTTACAGCAGTTATTTACGAACAAAAGGCTTGAAAGAAGCGTTATACACAGTTCCACATCCTTTCCATAATAAATTTTGAATCACGAATTCTGATAAGACATAATTTATGGCACTCTAGTAGATATGGGGATTACTCCCCATACCCCTACACAAAACCGTACGTGC
>CAMWWF010000029.1 GCA_947177885.1 uncultured Lachnospiraceae bacterium | reverse complement strand
GTGAAAGTATATAACGGCAGCGCTATAAAATAACGAGAAATTGTGCTGGAGTGAAATGTACAAAGAATACCAAGATAACAGAAATATAACATATAATAAATTTCGAATGAAATGGCTTACTGTAAAGGATGCAACAGTAAGCCGTGAGTTATTAACAATACAGAGAATTACTTTTTTCCTTTTTCAGGATATTCACCAACGTAAATCCACTCTCCTATCCAGTTACGAGTAGAAAAATTATAAAGCCGTTTATACATTTTCCCATCTTCTACTTTAAAACACCACTCAATAATATCAGAGTAAGGCACTGCAACGTCAGCCTCTGCAGCCTGAGTGGGAAGAGTTGTTGCGGGGCAGAAGAACATGCCTAAGGATAAGCAAGCTGCACCCATGAGACCTAAAAGTTTGCCGATTTTTTTCTGTTTCATAGAGAACCCTCCATCTTTTGTATATTTGATACCCGGCATATTCCGGAAGTATCCGTAAGCCATGACGTAACCTCGGTACAATATAACAATCGTTTTTAGATGAAAATATCGCGTGCCATAATGAACTGTAATCTATTGGTAAAAAACATTCCCTGCTCTACACAGGGAATATTTGCAGAACCTGATGATTTAATCGGTTCTTCTTTTGTCCCTTACTTGTTCTTCTTTTCAAAGTCAGCCAGAAAAGCTTTTAACTTCTTGATTTCTTCTTTAGACTTTGCAACATCCTCGTCGATCTCCAAGATTGCAGCACACAATGTGGACTTGGGAATGACATTGCAGAAATTGCGGTAGTCATTCTGGAAATACTCCAGAATCAGGTCTCTGGAAGACTCGGTAGGACGATAAGTTCTGCTGAGAACTTTTCCGCTGTGAGTTACACCGGCCACTTCAACGAGTCCGTCCTTTAAAAGCTTTCTCAGAACAGCAATAACCGTGCTCTGGGTAAGCCCTCTTTGCTCATTCACAATATCGGTGGATGTCATGGGCTCGTCCGTCTTCCATAAAATGTTTAAAACGTCTAGTTCTCTGGGATTCATCTGCGTCATGTTAGCTTACCTCCTTGGTTACTACCTCATATTATAGTACTTAGTCTGCAATAAGTCAATAAAATTAATTTAAATGACAATATACTATTGACGGAATGGCAAATAAGTAATATTATTAAGGCAGAATACGACTGTTGCAATCGAAACACGCATCAGGAATGAGAGGAGGATCACTATGATATTTGACGGGAAAACGTAGAATATGGGAACTCGGCATCAATGGTACGAAAGGAGATAAAGTCAGAAAATATTATGAAAAGAGAAGGAAAAAGAGAATATGGTATTTATGTGTTTTTCGTCTAAGGACGTGCAGAAACCGCTGAGAGAGGTGCTGCATTGTGTGGAGAGATTTGAGTTGCCGGTACTGTACGATTCGGAAAGGCTTTCAGCAGATGACGATTACAATCTGAAAAGCTTTAAGGCCGGGATCGGAAAGTCCGCATATGCGATTCTTTTACTCACTCCCAATTCTGTTTCATCTGCCTGTGTTCAGGAAGAAATCCACCAAATATATACGAGGTATCAAAATAAAAATATAGTGATATTTCCGATCCTGTACGGAACGAAAGCTGACGGGCTTCCCCCCAAGTGGCGTTTTCTTACGAAAATGATGTACTATGAAGCAAATGAGGAATCGGAAATCTATGGTATCTGTAATCATATTGCCAGTCACATTCTGATGGACGAGCTGAATAAGTATCCATTCAGAGAAATCCAGACATTTATTTTACAAAATCAGAACATACCGCTCATGAGTTATCCGGTTAAGATGCTCAATGCATACAGCACTGTGGATGACAGGAATCAGAAGATTAAAGTGTCACTTTTATATGCTCTATATGTTTATATCAAAAGCTCATACAATATCAATGCAATTCCCCAATTTTATCATATCGGTATCCATAAAATGTTCGATGTGGCAAGGCTGCAGATTCCGGTGGATGAAAGAGAGATCATTATTTTGGAGCGTCTGTTACTGTTGTTGCTGAATGCGGTACTTTTTGGGTACTCGTGCTGATTCTTCTTGTAAGTGTCAGCAAATCCTGTTAAACTATAAAAATAGTTGTTGTGTACAATGTACACTTTGGGTGAAGGAAGCAGTGTGCCGAGCGCATTCTATTTGCAGGGATCCTGCAAAAGGATTTTTTTGCGGGCAGGGTATCCGGCGAATAGAATGCGGGCGGCGCACCGGAATGGAAACAGGAGGATGGCATATGGAAAAGTTAGCGATATTCGGAGGAAGTCCCGTTCGGGAGACACCGATTTCTTATGGCAGACAATATATTGACGATGAAGATATTGCGGCAGTGACAGCAATCCTGCGGGGAGACTCCCTCACGGGCGGACCTGAGATTGCCGGGTTGGAGCAAAAGCTTTGTGAGGTTACAGGCGCTAAATATGCGGTTGCGGTGGCCAACGGTACGGCGGCGCTGCACCTTGCGGCGCTGGCTGCAGGGGTTCGGCCGGGGGACGAGGTGATTGTCAGTGCCATTACTTTTGCGGCGTCTTCCAACTGTGTTCTGTATTGTGGAGCAATGCCGGTATTTGCGGATATCAGGCCGGACACCTATAATATTGATCCGGCATCCATCCGGAAACTGATCACCCCGGAAACAAAAGGAATTGTGGCGGTAGATTTTACGGGACAGGCTGTGGAGCATGAGGAGATCCGCGCCATCTGCAGGGAGCACGGTCTGTTTCTGATCGAGGATGCGGCACATGCCATCGGCACGAAATATAAGGGACAGCCGGTGGGAAGCATTGCGGATATGACCTGTTTCAGCTTTCATCCGGTCAAGACAGTGACAGGCGGCGAAGGGGGCGCTGTTACCACCAATGATGAGCAGCTGTATCGCAGACTGATAAGACTTCGCACACATGGTATTACCAGGGAGCGGGAGGAGATGGTCCATCCCACGGATGCAAGATGGTATAATGAGCAGGTGGAACTGGGGTACAATTATCGTCTGACGGACTTTCAGGCGGCGCTGATATCCAGTCAGCTGAATAAATTATCTTTGTTTTCCGCCCGCAGAAAGGCGATCGTGGAGAAATACAATGCGGCTTTTGCGGAGATGCCTGAGATCATTGTCCAGAAGGAAATTCCGGAATCGGAAACCACAAGGCATCTTTACATTCTGCGCCTGGATCCTGACAGGCTGACCTGTGACAGGCGGCAGTTCTTTGACGCCCTGTGGGCCGAAAACATACACTCACAGGTGCACTATCTTCCTGTTTACCGGCATTCTTATTATGAGAAACACGGCTATATGAAAGGACTCTGCCCCAATGCGGAAGCCTACTACAATGAGGTGATGAGCCTTCCGCTGTACTATTCTCTGACGGACGAAGAGGTGGAGGATGTGATTCATGCGGTAAAGAAAATTGTGGACTGTTACCGTAAGTAGGATTTGAAAGAAAAAGAATCAGAACCGAAATGCTATAGGAGTGATAAATGGAAGCAATGAAGAAGGCTGAGAAAAGAAACCGGATCATAGATTGGAGTCTGTTTGCCGTGATGCTGCTCTCGGTGTCCGCGGTTACGCTATGGCTGTTCTACAGGCAGACCACGGGGAGCCCCGAGCGGTATCATTCCGATATGAAGGCATATATTTTGGAGATGCAGGGACTTGACAGCGGTTACAGTTTTCCCTATCCTGTCTTTTTTAAGTTTGCCGCTTTTTTCAACCTGTTTGTCTCTCCGGAGATGGCAGTGGCTGTTGCGACAATGATTTTGAACAGCCTTTCCATATTCATCACAAAGCTGAGTTTTCATTATCCGGCTCCATCCGGTATGAAGGAAGGTCTGATGCAAAGGGTGCTTTTGAGTATATTGGCAGTGTCGCTCTTCTTTATTTCCATGTTGTATCTGCCCTCAGACATAAATCTGCCGGGGATCCGTTTCAGGTATCTGGGAGTTTTTACGGCAAATCCCTTTCACAATGCCACTTACATGGCGGCAAGACCTTTTGCGATACTGGCATTTCTCTGGTATGGAAAGCTTCTGCCGATCTATGAGGAAGGGATTCATGGAGATAGGGAGAAGATCAGGGATTATATTCTCTTTTCCCTGTTTTTGCTGATCGCCACCATGACCAAGCCCAGTTTCACTATAGTTCTGGTGGCAACGGCGGGCGTGATCATGCTGTTCCGCATGTTTCGGTCAGGGTTCGGCAATTTCGTACCTACGCTGCAGTTGGGACTTTGCTTTATCCCTACTTTTCTGGACTTGCTGTATCAATATAAGGGAGTGTTCGTACCGGAGGAAGGCGTGGAAGGCGGAATCGGTTTCTGTTTTGGTGAAGTGTGGGCACAATATTGTACGAATCTGCCGCTGGCAGTCTGCCTTGCCATAGGATTCCCGCTGCTGGTGCTGGTTTTGAATTTTAAGGAGCTGAAGCGCAACAGTTTATATCGTTTTTCCTGGCAGATCTATCTGATGAGCTTTGCCATGGCATTTTTACTGTATGAAAAAGGCTTTCGAAAGGCCGACTTTAATTTCGCCTGGGGATATATGTACGGCATTTTCTTCTGCCATATGGGAGCGCTGCCGGTGCTCATAAAGTCCACGGCAGAGGAGATGGGGAAAACGCTGCCGGGCGGATCGGGGCAGAAGGCGTTGCAGACGGGAGCGCGGTGGAAGCTGCTGTTGACAGGGCTGCAATGGATGGTATATCTGTGCCATTTGATCTGCGGACTGAATTATTTTCTGGGCTTTCTTCGCGGCAGAATGTATTATTAGGTAACAGTTCAGTGACCTGTCGGGACTGTTGCCTTATCAGGCTCTGTGTGTTTTTACATGGCTGCGGAGCGAACGGCAATACTTAGGAATGTATTGCATCAGGGCATATATCCCGTTGGCTGTGTATGGAGCCAATAACAGGCTGTAGAGAAAGATATAGCGTGCGTTTGCTTCCCAGAAAGTGTGGAACAGGAAGCCGCCCATGACAGCGATGAATCCCAGGTACAGGCTCAGCGCAGGCGGGTTTTCTTTTTTGCGCCGGTCTTTCAGCAACGCATGGAAGCAGACCAGAGCGCCAAGGTACAGAATGTTCTGATAGGCATTGCAAAAGCTGATAAAATATCGGCTCAGGGAACCTTCGTACAGAGAAACAAAGAAGCTGTTCCTGCCTCCGAAGGTGGCAAGTGTCGCCTGACGGCTGGCATAGGTGCCGTCCGCCCATTGGGACAGATGTTTGTGAAGATAAAAATCGGCGGCATATCCGGGCTGTTCCCGGAAAACCTGAATGCGTTCGGAGATCGCCTGTCTGCTGATCTCGTTGGCGAGGTCTGAATTCAGACCGGAATCCTGATAAGTGATAAAGTTAAAGCCATTATACCATCCGTTGGCCCGGGAGGATTCCTGCATGCCCATGGCCAGATAGGAAGAGGCGGTGACACCGGAGCTCAATTCATTTCCGGAACGAAGCTCATACCCTTTTTGGATCAGCGGAAGGATGCCAAGGCCGCAGAAGACGCAGAGCAGTGCCACTGCCGGCAGTTCACGCCGTCTGTTCCTGATCCATTCCAGTAGGATCACGATCAGCGCCGCGATCAGGAGGATCAGGTTGTTCTTGCGGATCATGATGCTGAGTGAAAGGCCCAGTACGGTGAGGAGGGCACAGGATTTGGAAGCCCTGTATGGAAGGAGTAATTTCAGCAGGTAATAGAAACCTGCCGAGGCTGCGGCGAAAGAGGGGATCTCGCCATATACAAAAGAACTGTACATGATAAAAGGCAGATTTGCGCCTGCCAGAATGAGGTAGATGCAGTCGGCTTTCTCGCTCTTCCACAGGAGATGTACCGTTCGCTCCTGAAAACAGATGATCACGCAGAGAAGTCCTGTATAAACACATTTGATAAAATGATAGGCGGGAACGTTTAAGGGCAGCAGCTTCCAGATGCGGATCAGCAGCTCAAAAAAAGCGGTCAGGCCGACCTGCTGCGGATAATAGGAAAGATAGGAAGCTGTAGGATGAATGACGGAGGTATCCCCTTCCGCCAGAGACTCGGCGATGGAATATACGGAAAGAGCATCCGCCGCGGGCACAGTCCTGCTGAACAGGATCAGGATTCCTCCCAGACCGACACACCAGAGCAGAGTCAGTATACGCAGAAATTTCACGGGAGATCTTTCGGAACGGAAGAGGAACCGGATCGCTCCCCCGATGAGCACCAGAAAGAAAGTCATGCCGAGTATGCCGAAAAGAGGATTGTCCCATTTGGTGAGAACCAGCTGTGTCTCCATGTTTTCGCTGTAACAGGTACACAGAAAAGCTCCCGCAAACAACAGAAAAGTGAGGAGCAGGCTGCAGATTTGTATAAATTTACAGGAAAACGTGTATAGTTTTTTTGAGAAGGCATTCATGGAAAAGTCCTCGTGGTCTTTCAAAGATTTTGCGGCCGTACCGGCACTCTCCGGGTGACCGGGTGGCTGCGCTGTATTAGAGTATAGCACAATTAAATTTATAAAAATAGTGGCTGATGAAAAGTAATCGTGGTAAAATAGAAAATAGATTGTCGGATATGGACGGAGTATGTGCGAAAGGATTGTGATATGGATAAGATAGCCGTGTTGATTCCCTGCTATAATGAGGAACAGACCATTGCCAAGGTTGTCTCTGACGTGAAAAGGATGCTTCCGGAGGCTGTGGTGTATGTGTATAACAATAACTCCACAGACAAGACGGTGGAACAGGCTTCCGGGGCCGGTGCGGTGATCCGCCATGAGTATAAGCAGGGAAAGGGAAACGTAATACGCAGAATGTTCCGTGAGATCGACGCGGAATGCTATCTGATGATAGACGGAGACGACACTTATCCTATTGACTGTGCCCGGGAGATGGTGAACCGGGTATTGGAGCACAATGCGGACATGGTGGTGGGAGACAGGCTTTCTTCTACCTATTTTACGGAGAATAAGCGGCCTTTCCACAATTTCGGGAACAGCCTGATGCGCACCGGGATCAATCGTCTGTTTCACTCTGATATCAAGGATATCATGACCGGATACAGAGCTTTCAGCTATGAATTTGTGAAGACATTCCCCGTTTTCTCCAAGGGCTTTGAGATTGAGACCGAGATGACCATTCACGCGGTCAATTATAATATGCAGGTAGAGAATGTGGTGGTGGAATACAGAGACCGTCCGGAGGGCAGTGTGTCAAAGCTGAATACTTACAGCGACGGCATGAAAGTGATCCATAAGATGCTGCAGCTCTATAAGAATTATAAGCCCATGCATTTCTTTGGGGCTTTGTGTGCATTGCTGATCTTTGTGGCATTGGTCTTGATGATCCCTATAATCAATGTCTATTTAAAGACGGGTCTCGTCCCCAGATTTCCCACACTGATCGTCAGCTGCTTTATCGCCCTGGCGGGAATACAGGCGTTTTTCTCGGGTATGATCCTCCAGGTCATGGCGGCGAAGGACAAGCGTGATTTTGAATATCGCCTGGCAAAGATCAATGAAGAAAAGAGAAAGCTGTAGCATTAAGGGAAATGAGAACTCGGGTGGTCTGGATATGGAGAAGGGCAGGGTGTTACGAAAGCCAATTGCATATGGTATGTTCTGTGTGATGGGAGTATTGTTTGCGTTCTTCTGTCTGACAGGCAGAGATCTGGCGGCGAAGGGAAATATCCTGTGGACAGGAGAGTACCTGTTCAGGACGTTGCTTCTGAGTCTGGTGTCCGGAGGGCTTTTGGGGAGCGCAGTGTGTTTCGGCCTGTACCGGGCTGCAGGCAGGATGGAACCGGAGAGATGGGATGCTGCCCGGGGGAAGGATTATCCCGGAGGTGCGGTCTTCGGAGGGAGCCTTCTTCTGCTTGTCATAAGCCGGATGCCCGGATATCTGGCATATTACCCGGCAATCTGTGCTTATGATTCCCCGATCCAGGTGGGGCAGATCGCAGAGAATTCCTTTATTGACCATCATCCCATTGCGCACACGCTGCTGATAAAGGGAACCATGGATTTCGGAAGAAATGTGTTGGGCAGTGTCAACGCGGGAATCGCATGTTACGCGTTGCTGCAGATTCTTATGCTGGCGGCAGTATCTGCCTTCGGCATCCTGAGGCTGTACCGGCACGGTGTAAGGCCTTGGCGGCTGGTTTTGCTTTTGATCCTGTTGATGATATTTCCTTTTAATGCGTATATGAGTATCAGTGTTACCAAGGATATTGTTTTCAGCGCTTTTTTTGTGTTACAGATCTTATTGATATATGAGCTTTTGTCCGGGGATTTACCGGACAGACGGGTGACCTGGAGGGAAGTGTTGTTTTTCCTTTCCACGGTGGGGATGATATTATTCCGCAATAACGGGACGTACGCCTTTCTGGTTTTTGTGGCGGTGTTGACACTGGCGGTTCTGTTTGGCAGAAAGAGCAGGAAGCGGTTTGGAAGGGTGCTCTTGTGGTCCGTGGCGGGATTTTTAGCGGGCAATGTGGCGCTGGCGGCACTCTTTCAGGTAACAAATGCACAGCAGGGTGACAAGAGGGAAATGCTCAGCATGCCCATTCAGCAATTGGCGCGCTGTATGATCTATCATGGCGGAGTGGGAGCGCTGTCTGAGGATGACGACACCATGGATGAGGCGGATAAGGCGCTGATCCGTGATTTCATATTGGATGAGGGTTATCTGGAGTATGATCCGGTCATTTCCGATCCGGTAAAGCGGCATACCAATACGTATGTTGTGCGGTACCGACTGAAGGATTTCGCATCAGCCTATTTTCATCTGCTGGCACAATATCCGGGTGATTTCATCAATGCGGCGCTGGCGGTGAATGCGGGGTATCTGTATCCCGGAGACGTGACTCATGCCTATGTAAATGTAAGTCCTGGTCTCAGCGGCATGGGATATGTGCAGACAAGGTGGAGTGAGGAGACTTTTGCCAACTATGGTATTTATAAAGACTCCAGATGGGAATGGCTGCACGGGCATATGGAGCGTTGGGCGGATGAGAACGGATATCTGAAAATACCGGTGCTGAGATATCTGTTTATGCCGGGGATATGGCTGTGGCTCTATCTGGTTTTGTTCGGTTGGCTGATGCTCAGGAAAGAGTTTGGCAGATGTCTGCCTCTGGCGCTGATCCTGGGCTATTACGGAACTTTGTTTTTGGGGCCGACGGTTCAGCTTCGATATATTTATCCTGTGATGGCAGCTTTTCCGTTTGTGTTTTTAATGAGTATGGGAAACAGAGAAATGGGGCCGCACGGGGGGCAGGATGAGAAGAATGATGACAGATAAACTGATTATCGGTGCAGGGCTGTATGGCTTATATGCGGCACTGTACTGTGCAAAAAAAGGACAACAGGTGAAGGTGCTGGAGATTGACAGCGGGCCCTTTGGCCGGGCTACCTATATCAATCAGGCGAGAGTGCATATGGGATATCATTATCCCCGATCCCTCTCTACGGCGATGAAATCGGCGGGCTATTTTAAACGGTTTGTGGAAGATTATGCCTTTTGCATCTTGTTTGACTTCCAACAGATCTATGCCACATCAAAGCATTTTTCCTGGACGGATGCCGCTGAATTTCAAAAGTTCTGCAGGGATGCGGACATTCCATGCGAACCTTTGTCGGTGGAGCGGTATTTCAAGGAGGGAAGCTGTGACGGGGCGTTTCTGACGAAAGAGTACACCTATGACGCGCATATCCTGAGAGATTTTTTCCTGGAGGAGCTGAGGCAATATCCGCAGGTGGAAATCTGTTATGGCAGAGAAATACAGCGGATCGTGAAAGGGACTGACCGCTATGAGGTCGTGGCCCTGCACGACGGGCGGGAGGAGGTATATCAGGCTCCCTTCGTTCTCAATGCAACTTACGCTTCCGTGAATCAGGTGCTGAACCGCATGGAAGGAGTGGATGCAGAGCCTTTTAAGATCAAATATGAGCTCTGCGAGATCATTTTGTGTCAGGTGGAGGACCGGTTGAAGGATATCGGGCTTACGGTGATGGATGGTCCCTTCTTCTCCATTATGCCCTTCGGAAAGACAGGATATCACTCGCTGACTTCCGTTACCTTTACGCCTCATAAGACCAGTTACACCCCGGTGCCTGACTTTCCCTGTATGACCGGCGGGAGCTGTACGGGGCATTGGCTCGGAAACTGTAATGACTGTGCGAACAAGCCGGAGAGCGCGTGGGACTATATGTCTGCCCTGGCACACAAGTATATGCGGGACGAGTATGGTTTTACCTATGAGAAGTCTCTGTTTTCCATGAAGCCTATTTTAAAGGTGTCCGAAATTGACGATTCCAGACCGACTGTGATCAGGTACGTGTCCCGGGAACCTGTATTCCTCAGCGTCCTGTCCGGTAAGATCAACACGGTCTATGATCTGGATGGATTTCTGGACTGATATGCTGTCGGAAAACGGATCTTCCGGAAAGGGTACAAACGCAGGGAGAATGCCCTGGGACGGGAATGCGGAATAAATTGCCGTAAATGGCATTTAATTTAGGAGTAATCATGATACAGAACAAAGAGAAAAATTTTGTCTCCTGTGTGGTGTATCTGCACAATGAGTCAGATGCGGTAAAAGCTTTTCTGGAGAAGATCTGTCAGGTGATGCAGGAGAATTTTGAAAAATATGAGGTGGTATGTGTCAATGACGGGTGTGTGGATGATACCATAGAACAGGTCAGGGCATTTTCGGCGGAAAGCCGGCTGAGCCCTGTCGTCAGTCTGGTCAATCTCAGCTATTATCAGGGAGTGGAATGCGCCATGAATGCGGGCTGTGATCTGGCGGTGGGTGATTTCCTGTTTGAGTTTGACAGTTGCAGGTCGGACTTTGAGCCTTCCCTTATCATGGAGATATACCACCGGGCGCTGCAGGGCTATGACGTGGTGGCGGCAGCACCAAGATACGGCGTATCCTTCACTTCCAAGCTGTTTTATCTGGTTTATAACTGGGGCAGCAGGTATCGCGCGAAGATCCGCCAGGAACGCTTTCGCGTGGTGTCCAGACGGGCTGTGAACAGAGTCAATCAGATGAATACCTATGTGCCATACCGCAAAGCCATGTACATGAACAGCGGCCTGAAGACAGACACTATCGTATATGACAATAAAAGGGAGACTGCAAACAAAAGCAGGAACCGTGAGGAGAGGGGCAACAGAAGTACGCTGGCGGCGGACACGATCATCATTTTTACCAATGTATTGGAAAAGTTGTCCATGACGGTCAGCGGGATTCTGCTGGGAGCGCTGGTCATTATGTTTATCTATCTGATCTGGTCCGTTTTCAGCAGGGTGCGTCCCGTGGAGGGCTGGCTTTCCATCATGATGCTGATGGCATTCGGTTTCTTTATGATGTCCATTATGCTGACGCTGATATTAAAGTATCTGTCCGTGCTGTTGAATATGGGATTTAAGAAACAGCGATATGTAATAGAAGGAGTGGAAAAACTGACACAATGATGTTGACGATTATTTTCCCTGTATTAAATGAACGGCTGCGGCTGGAAAGCGGAATTACAAGGACGGTGGAGTATCTGGACAGGATTTCCTGTTCGGATTATGAGATCATTATCGTGGATAACGGTTCCGAGGACGAGACACCTCAGATTGCCGAAACCCTGTGTCGGAAGTATGATCATGTCCGGTATGAACGTATCAATATCCGCGGGGTGGGGGCCGCTTTTCGAAGAGGTGTGGAACTCAGCCACGGTGAGGTGGTGGGTTATATGGACATTGATCTGTCCACCAACATAAAGCATCTGGGGGAAGCAATCCATATCTTTAAGAATCGTCCGGAGGTGGAGTACATTAACGGAAGCCGTTTCGCGAAAGAGTCCGATACACAGGGCAGGAAGTGGTACCGCAAGATCACTTCCCAGGGGTTGCTGATCCTGTTAAAACTGTTCCTGAGAATGAAATCCACCGATGCCATATGCGGGTTTACCTTTGTGCGCAGAGAGACGGCGCTGTCTCTGGTGGAGGGCAGCAGTCAGGACAACGGCTGGTTCTACATGATAGAATTCCTGCTCCGGGCGGAGAAGCGGGGAGTGAAGATATTGGATTATCCTGTGGAATGGCAGGAGGACTATAACACTACAGTGAAGGTTTTTAAGACAGTCTGTAATTATCTGGTGCAGATTGCCAGATTGTTCCGGGAGTTCTATATAAAGAAAAATATATAAGGAAGCCTTTCCCTGTTGCGCGTGATGGGCAGGCGGGGACGGTTTGCGGGAACAGATTTGGCATGTATCGGGATTTTCGAAGCATAAGACCGGGAGGAAAGGTATGAGTACACATATCAAAAGGATAGATCTGACGAGAGATTACCAGGCGCATGAGCGGGAATATCAGGAAGCCATCGCAAAAGTATGCCGGGAGACCGCTTTTTCCGGAGGAAAATATGCGGATGCCTTCGACGGGGAGTTTGCCGCTTATGTGGGCACCAAGTATGCCTGCGGTGTGAACAACGGTACTTCCGCGCTGCACCTTGCCATGCTGGCGCTAGGGGTGGGGCCCGGGGATGAAGTCATTGTACCGGCCAACACCTATATTGCCACGGCATGGGGTGTCACCTATACGGGCGCGGTTCCCGTGTTTGCGGACTGTACCGCGGATACATGGGAAATAGATCCTGCGGCGCTGGAGGAGAAGATTACACCGAAGACCAGGGGGATCATCGGTGTCCACCTGTATGGGCAGCCTTATGATCATACGGGCGTCAGAGAAATTGCGGACCGGCACGGCCTGTTCGTGGTGGAGGACTGTGCCCAGGCCCACGGCGCGAAATTTGAGGGCAGAAATGTAGGTACATTGGGGGAGATGGGATGTTTCAGTTTCTATCCTGGAAAGAATCTCTATGCCTTTGGCGAGGGCGGAAGCGTTACCTGTGACAGGGAAGACTATTTTAAACATATGGAAAGGCTGAAAAACCAGGGCTGTGATGTGAGATATTATCACGATGAGGTGGGATACAATTACCGTCTGGAGGGGATCCAGGGAGCGGTGTTGAGTGTCAGCCTGAGGTATCTGCCTCAGTGGACGGAGAAGAGGCAGGAGATTGGCAGGCGGTATATCAGGGAGATCACCAATCCCCTGATCACCATGCAGAGGCATCCTGAAAATACGGAGCCTGTGTTTCATCTGTTTGTGATCACGGTGGAGGACAGGGACGGATTTCTGAAATACATGGCGGATGCGGATGTGGAGTGTAATATGCATTATCCGATTCCCTGCCATTTACAGAAGGCTTATGCATCCCTGGGCTATCAGAAGGGAGACTGCCCCAATGCGGAATATCTGGCGGATCATTGTGTCACACTGCCTTTGTTCCCCGAAATGAGAGAAGAGGAGATTTCCAGAGTCATTGAGCTGTGTAACAACTGGAAGCGGGAAGGCTGATGAGAGAGTATAGGGACGGAGTATCTGGGATTTATCTGCGTCTTATGACGGATACGGATACGGATCTGATCGTGGCATGGCGGAATAAGGATGCCGTGCGGAAGAATTTTATCTATCAGGAACTGTTCACCAGAGAGGGGCATGAGAGCTGGATCCGGAATAAGGTGGAGACAGGGCAGGTAGTGCAGATGATCATCTGTGATATCGCCACGGACAGGCCCCTGGGTTCTGTCTATATCCGGGATATCGACAGAGAACACAATAAGGCGGAGTACGGTATCTTTATCGGTGAGGATGATGCAAGGGGAAGGGGCATCGGCACGGCGGCGGCGAAGCTGATGCTGCGGTACTGCTTTGAAGAGGAAGGGCTTCACCGTATTTACCTGCGGGCCTTTTCTTCGAATCTGCAGGCTATCCGCAGTTATGAGAAAGCGGGATTCGTCAGGGAGGGGCTGCTAAGGGATGATGTCCGGATTGACGGGAAATATTGTGATATTCAGTGGATGGCGGCTGTGGCCGGAAACCCTTGACACAGGCTATTTTGACTGCTGCGGTCCGTTCTGCCAATGTCGTGCAGCCTGTTATGCGACGGGGACGGACCGGGGGCGGACATAAAGGATGGAAACAGATGAAGAAATTGAGCTTTGTGATTCCCTGTTACCGGTCGGAGCATACGCTTCCCCATGTGGTGGCAGAGATCAATGAGAAAATGAGGACAATGGATCAATATGAATATGAAATCATATTGGTCAATGACTGTTCTCCGGATAACACAATAGAAACCATACGGCAGCTGTGCAGGGAGCAGTCGAATGTCATAGGACTCAGTTTTGCGAAAAACTTCGGCCAGCATTCAGCGTTAATGGCCGGACTCCGGCATTCCCACGGCGATTATGTGGTGTGTCTGGATGACGACGGTCAGACGCCTGCGGATGAAGTGGACAGGCTGCTGGATAAGCTGGAGGAAGGCTATGATGCGGTCTATGCCAAATATGAGCATAAGCACCACTCAGCTTTCCGGAATCTGGGCAGCAGGATAAATGAGCGGATGACCCGCATGATGCTGGGAAAGCCCGCGGACCTGTATGTGTCCAGCTATTTTGCCGTCAGGCGTTTTGTGGCGGATGATATGATCCGGTATGAGAATTCCTATCCTTATGTGATCGGGCTGGTGCTGCGTGCCACCAATCATATCACCAATGTGGTGGTAAATCACAGGGACCGGGAGGAGGGAACTTCCGGTTACACCTTAAAGAAGCTGATGGGACTGTGGTTTAACGGGTTTACGGCGTTTTCCGTAAAACCCCTGCGGATTGCCACGGGTATCGGGGGGATTAGCGCCATTGCGGGATTTCTGTATGGGATCTATACGATCATAAAAAGGCTGGTGAACCCTGATGTGCCCATGGGTTTCAGCTCCACCAGGGCCGCCAGTGTGTTCTTTGGGGGGATGGTCATGATCATGCTGGGACTGATCGGGGAATACATCGGACGCATTTACATCAGCCTGAATAATTCGCCCCAGTACGTCATCCGGGAGAGGATGAATATGGAGGACTTGTAAGAGGACGGAGAGTTGTTATGGAA
>CAMWWF010000028.1 GCA_947177885.1 uncultured Lachnospiraceae bacterium | reverse complement strand
GAACCGGGAATTCATTAAACATCAGAAATTAAAATGGCTGTGAATGGTAACAAATAATTTCTGTATAAAGCATTTACCTTTTTCCTGTTTTATTTTGTTCACAAGGTAAAATCAAACAGATCACCAGATCCGTGCGCTTCTTCTTTCCCTCTGTGGAGATCAGCTGTCTCTTCCGAAAGAACAATCCTGTCGACATGATCAGAAACATTCTCAACAGCAGGGATACCAATTTTGCAATTCCCGTACTTTTGTCTAAAACAGCTTATCATATGCTCAGGCTTTACTCACTTATTAATCCAAAGCCACATATTGCTGCAGTTCCGGATATTCCGCAGCATGGTCACGCACATAGCATCTCTTAAATGCTGCAAATGCAGATTCTCGTCTTAACAGGCTGCGGATCATTCTCATGGTCATTTTTGAAGCACTGCCATTATGTACTTTTTCAAGCTGTCTGTATAACAGATTCATCTCCTTCTGGAGCAGTTTCAATCTTTCATCACTGGTATATATCCTCATCCCTGTGTTTTTCAACGAGAATACTTCTGTTACCAAAAGTGCTGTCCGTTTTAGCATCCCATCATCCGGGTCAGTTACAGTTACTACCACATCATCCCTTACTCGAAAATAGATGTTCTTCTCGGGATCACTTTTACAACAGTCTATAATTCCCTCATCATATTTGCTGTTATTCTTCATTCCATTACAGTGCCCACATGACCAGAAAAGGTTTTCCCAATCAAACTTTCTCTCCGGGTATTTCCCCCTTTTATGTGGAAGCAGATGTTCCACATTTGGATCCTGCAATTCTTTCATCTCACATATATAGCATTTGTTATAAAAATCCTTTTTCAGCTGTTCTATCACATCTTCCCTGTCATATCTTCCATTCACCTTACGAGCCTCTTCTGCCAGGGATTCGGGTGCCGGAAAAGAGCGTTCTATTTTAACCATCTATATCCTCCCGATTCATAAATTCCAGTTTCAGCCTTCTATACTCGGTTGTAATATTCAATGCGAGATAATCCGGTATTTCATCCAGGTACATTTCCAGTTCCGCAATTTCAGCCAATTCATCATCAGTCAGATACTTTCTGCCCACAAGGCTTTTATACCGCTCATATTTTTCTTTCAAAGTATCAGACAGCTTATACACTCCGAAATATCCCTCCACAATACCGTCATAGGGTACATTAACCAATCCGCTTTCTACCAATACACGGTTTTCCAGATCATAAATCACCGCATTCTCCAGACTGCTCAATACGAAAGGCGAGTGTGAAGTCACAACAAACTGGATATTTGGAAAAATTGCAGTCAATAACGGCATTATATTTTTCTGCAGTTCCAGGTGAAGATGCGTCTCAATCTCATCTATCACCACAATTCCCGGAAGTCTGAAATCAAACGCACGCTGTGTCTGTTTCACCATTCGCATAATGATATCCAATACGATATCCAGTACCGCCTGATAACCGTCGGACAATGTGTTAAAGTCAAAAAACTCCCTCCCCTCTTGTAAAATATGAAATCGAAATGTTTCCTCATCAAATATCAGCTTCAACGAATCATCGTCAAATATCTTTTTCAAAAGTTCTTCCAGTCCGGCAAACCATGCCTGTATTTCGTCCGCTTTTTCCGTCTTCTTATTATTCCTTGACAATGCTTCTGTCATTTTCAGATCCAATAAATATTTTACGAAATCATTTCGGGGAGATTCAAACGCCCCATAGTCTTCTCTTAACTGCACCTTTTCCACATGCTGAGGCTGCATGGCATAAAATTCTCTATCTGCGCTATAATACGCTAAAACGTAATGATTTTGTTCTTTTAATGCGTAAATACTATCTGTTTTATGATTAAACTGTATATCCAGTCCTTCTCTGCTATACCACAAATTCTCCTCTCTCGTGCGGACGTCTTTTTCTAATCTTAAAATTTCTTCCTCATCTTTTCCTTCCCCGACTGCCTTATCTCTTTCACTTTTGGCGCTGTACAGCGAGGCTTCCTTTTCCATGAAATCTTCATCTGTAAATACATTATCCAGATGACTTGCCACAGCTTCCACAACACTTGTTTTTCCGCTGCCATTTTTTCCCGTCAAGATCAAATGCTTTATATGATCTTTCGAAAGAGGAATGGTAATATCCTTCAAATGTCTGACCTTTTGAATGGTTAAATTCGTTATAAATATCTGATCCATTATTATACCCCCATACCTGTCTCTGACACGTACAAAACATGAAATCTTAGAAGCTGTCGCAAAATAACTTGTACCATTTATCCAAAAGAAACCTTGGAAAGTCATTCAATCCCGCTATAAACTCGTACAAGTTATCTCAAGACATTTTCTTTGTAAAGAGTATCATGAAAAACCATTTTTTTCAATGCGGCTGGCATATGTTTTCACTGGAATTATAAACAGGACTGTGATAAGATATCCAAAACAGAGGATCAAGGACAATTGGAGGTTTATGTGATCATGCCATACAAGATTGCGATCGTGGATGATAATCCCACAGACATGGCATATATGGCTTCCCTGGCGAAGCTTTGGGCAGACAGCCGGGATGCTGCCATACATGTCAGATCATTTCCGTCAGCGGAATCCTTCCTGTTCCTGTACTCAGAGGACAAGTTATGGGATATCCTCCTGTTGGACATTGAACTGGGCGGTCAGAGCGGAATGGAACTTGCCAGGGTTATCCGCCGGGAAAACACTGCTGTACAGCTTATATTTATCACCGGTTTTCCGGATTATATCGCAGAGGGGTATGATGTCTCCGCACTTCACTATCTCATGAAACCCGTATCGGAAGAAAAGCTGCACACAGTTCTCGACAGGGCTGCGGCAAATCTTACCAGGGCGGAAAAACGGCTGTGCATTACTTTCGACCACCATACCGACTGTGTTCCGCTGGATCAGATCTGTTACATTGAGGCCCAGAAACATTATGTCGCCATTCATGCCAACGACAAAACCTACCGCATGAAAGCTTCCCTGACCGACACGGAAATGCTGCTGGACGAGTATTTCTTCAAATGCCAGCGGTCCTTTCTCGTCAATCTGCGGTATATCAAACGCATCTCGCGGGAATACGTGATATTGAAAAACGATGAGGAAATTCCCATAAGCCGCGGTATGGCAGAAAAGATCGGCCGGGAGATCATCCGATTATTCTAAAGCTTTGCGCCTGCATTTCCGTCCCGCAGGCTGCGGAAAGGCATGGTTATTTATATGCTGTTTCAGAAATGGATCGACAAACGGATTGAAGCCTATCAGAGTGATCTGATGCGCAAATACTGTGATGAAGTAGAGGCGATGTATACCAGAATGCGCGGCTGGCGGCATGATTACCACAATCACATCCAGGCGCTCCAGGCAAGCATGGCACTGGAAAAGTATGACGAAGTAAACGCCTATCTCCGCCAGCTTAATGATGACCTTTCAAATGTGGATACAATCATTAAAACCGGACGGGTCATGGTAGATGCCATTCTCAACGGAAAAATAAACATTGCTTCTCAAAACAATATCCCGGTCAATGCCAGGGCAAGGATTCCCGAAAAGGCTCCCGTCACTGACGTTGATCTCTGTGTCATAATAGGCAATCTGCTGGACAATGCTATGGAGGAAAACAGGAAGCTTCCGTCGGATGACCGCTTTATACGAGTATATATCGGTCAGAAAAACACCTGGTTCTATCTGGCATTTACCAACGCTGCGGGGAAGAAACAGGTGAAGCAGGGAAGTCTGTTTGCTTCATCCAAAGGTTCCGATCACGGCTTTGGTCTGGCACGGGCAGAAAGTATTGTAAAGAAATACGGCGGACTTTTCTCCGCAGACAGTGAGGACGGCGGATTTACCACAGAGATCCTCATACCCCTTGAGTAATATATGTGCATTTCGTTCACCGAAAATGACTTTTGGTTCACGAAATGCACTTTTTTATCCGGAATATGTTACCCTCAGGCTGGAAAAAAGCATTCCCACAATGAAAACACAGCAGTTCAGTGCACGGAATGAGCCGCCGCACGGAGCTGCCGAAACAGAAAGGAACCATCATGCCGATCAATAATGCCGAAAAGAAAACACTCGGGCGCAAGCCCAAATACGGAATGTTATCCTGTGTCAGATACACATATCAATTGCTTTGGAATACGGAACGGGAACTGGTATTCGCAGGAATTTTCACCGTTCCGGTTTCGCTGATACTGTCTGCGGTCACATTGTACACGCCGGCCGCTGTTCTGTCCGTGTTGGAAACTTCGGAACGTTTTTCCACCATTTCAATGGTGATCATTGGTTTATTGCTTGTTAAATTACTGTTCGACCTGGCGCAGAATCTCATCTCCGCAAAAGTTGAATATGCACAGCATCGCATGCGGAACCAGATGATGTATCTGTGGAACAGCAAACGCCGTGACCGGGACTGGAATCATGAGTTCGATCCGGAAATACAGAAAATTGACGAGCGCAGCAGAAACGCCTTTCAAAGCACCAATACAGCGGGAGCACATTTCCCCATGGATTTTGCGGACATTGTATCGTCCCTCCTCAATTTTTTGTTATTCGGTTCCGTTATCTCCCTGCTGAACCCTGTCATTATCCTTCTTCTCATTATCGGCTGTATGCTGAACTATTTTGCAGACAGATGGAAACGCCGGAAAAATCTGAGCGAAAAGGACCAGCGCAATGATCTGCTCAAAAAGCTCAACTACTCTACGCGCGATATATCGATCCATTTCGAATATGCCAAAGATATGCGCCTATATAATATGGAAAAACCACTGTTGGATCGTCTGACACACATATTTAACCTGAATCTGGATGAAATGAAAAAGGTAGAACGCCGTAATGTTCTCACCGCACTTGTAAGCTTTCTTGTCATCCTGATCCGCGACGGCGCATCATACACATTTCTGATCTACAAAGCGGTAAACGGAGAAGTAGACGCCTCTTCCTTCATACTCTATTTCTCTGCCATCACGTCCATGTCCGCACTCATGGACAGGATCTTGCAGATCCTCAACCGCATATTTGACGGAGCGATACAGGTCTCTGATTTTCGTGAGTCCATGGATCTGAAAGATCATTTGAACCACGGCAAAGGAATTCCGGTGCCCAGGGAACCTTTTTCCATTGAATTTAAAAATGTCTCCTATCAATATCCCCAGGGAGAGAAAAAGGTTTTGGACAATATATCCTTCAAGATCGCCGCAGGGGAAAAGGTTGCGCTTGTAGGTCTGAACGGTGCCGGAAAAACCACTCTCACCATGCTGATGTGCGGGCTGCTCCTGCCGGACGAGGGTGAGATCCTTCTGGACGGACATTCGCTTTACGAATATAACCGGGACGAGATGTATGCATTGTTCGGATCCATACCGCAGAAATACAATCTTCTGCCGGTATCTATCGCCCAGAATATCGCTTCTGCCATGACTGTCGATGAAATAGATCATGACAGACTGCAGTACTGTATTGAGGTTGCCGGATTGTCCGAAAAGATCAAAACGCTTCCCAACGGAGCCTCTACGCTCCTCAACCGCACGGTAAATAAGGACGCTGTGGAACTGTCCGGCGGTGAAACGCAGAAATTGCTTCTGGCGCGGCTCCTCTATAAAGATCCTCCCTGCATTATTCTGGATGAGCCCACTGCGGCTTTAGACCCTATTGCAGAAGATAAGATGTACAGAAACTACAATGCCATCGCTCAAAACGCCACCTCAATCTTCATTTCACACCGCCTTGCATCAACAAGATTCTGCGATCGGATCTTTCTGCTGGACGGAACAAAATTCGCAGAATCGGGGGACCATGAAGAACTGATGGCCGCCGGCAAAAAGTACAGAGAATTGTTCGATATTCAGAGCAGCTATTACAGAAAGGCAAGGTTATCAGAGGAAAATGACAGATCAACAGAAACCGACTAAAAGAAACTTAACAGATGAATGGAAACTGATCAGACGGGCTTTCGGTATACTGAACAGACTCTTTCCGAATTTCTGGATACTGGAGATCGCCTGCACATTTTGGGCAACTATTTTTCCTTACTTTGGATTATGTATGTCCTCGCTGATGGTGAATGAGCTTGCAGGCACATGCGATCCGAATCGGCTGCTTGCCCTTGCCGCCATCACAGTCTGCGGCAGCTTTTTCATCTCACTGGTATCCAAATCACTCCAAAGCAAACAGGCGGTAAACAGCTCTTTTATGTTTCAGCGGCATGAGGCCTTTCTGTTTGCCGCACAGAGTAAGCTTCAGTATGAACACCTTGAAAACCCTGAAATGGTCTTTGCCCGTTTCAGAAATCTTGAAAATATGTCCACATTCAATGCCGGGATCAGTGCGGTCAAAGCTGCATTTTCCAGAATCATATCCAACATTCTCTGCGTCATCTTTTCTGTTTCGCTGACTGTAAGTATGTTTACCATGACTGCCCATGGCGAATATAGCGGTATATTGGGCTTTATGAACTCACCGGCTTCCGCGATCATTCTTCTTGTACTGATCGTGATCAATGTACGCTTCTCGATTATGATTTCTGCGGGCAGAACAAATGCGAATAATGAGGCTGTCATTGCAGCGGCGGAGAACAATACCCGCCACAGAAGCGCCGAACGCCGTTGGGGTTCTGACATGATAACATTTAATCTGAACAGGATCGTGCTGGAGGAATTTCGCACACATCTGCTTCGTCCGAAGTGGATCTCAAAATTGGAAAAGGCTGCTGTCCGGTATAATACTCTTTCCCTCCTCCTGAATACGGTTCTGACCATTGCAGTTTTTCTGTTCACTGCTGCAAAGGCGTTTATCGGAGTGTTTGGAATCGGCAATTTTATACTGTATCAGGGAACGATCGACCGATTTGTAACAGCAATCTCAGACCTTACTGCGGAAATTGGCAGACTGCTCCATAATAATCAGTATCTGGTTCAGTTATATGACTTCATTGACCTGCCGAACAGTATGTACAAGGGTACTCTCGCCGTAGAGCACCGGGATGATATTGACTATGAGATTGAATTTCGTGATGTCAGCTTTAAGTACCCCCGCACCGACGCCTGGGCGCTGCGCCACGTCAACATAAAATTTAAGATTGGTGAGACATTGGCGATCGTGGGGGAGAACGGTTCCGGAAAGACCACATTTATCAAGCTGCTCTGCCGTCTGTACGATCCCACAGAAGGTAAAATCCTTCTGAACGGTATCGATATTACCCGGTACCGCTATCACGAGTATGTGGAACTGTTCTCCGTGGTATTTCAGGATTTCACTCTGTTCGGCTTCCCCCTCGGCGAAAATGTTGCCGCCAATTTCAAATATGATGAGACAAAAGTCCGAGACTGTCTGGTCCGGGCAGGATTGGGCGATAAATTAATAAGCCTTGACAAGGACTCTGCCGCAGAGGAAAAGAATGCCCTGCGCCGGGCCATCGGAAGAAATTATGATTCAGATGGCATTGATTTCTCCGGCGGCGAGCTGCAGAAAATCGCCCTTGCACGGGCACTGTACAAGGATGCTCCTTTTGTGATACTTGACGAACCTACCGCCGCTCTTGATCCCATAGCGGAAGCGGCGGTCTATGAGAATATCAATGCACTGACCAAGGACAAAACCGCCGTATTCATCAGTCACAGATTGTCCTCCTGCCGGTTTTGCGACGAAATTGCCGTATTTGATCATGGCTGTCTCGTGCAGAGCGGTTCCCACGACTCTCTGGTCAGCGACGAAGCCGGCAAGTACAGCCGGCTCTGGCACGCACAGGCGAAATATTATGATAAAAATGCGTCCTGTTGAACAGCAGGCGTCGGATTGACATTTCCCGCACATCTTCCCACAAAAAATCGGGAAGCGCCTTTAAAAGTCTGCTATCCTGTATGCAGACAGAACAGACAAGGAGAAGCAACGTGGATTGGGTAATGGGAATACAACGCGCCATCGACTATGTGGAAGAGCACATCACGGAAGCGCCGGATTACGACGAAATTGCCAGACAGAGCTGTTCCACCGGCTATCACTTCCAGCGGGTGTTCGGTCTGCTCTGCGGGTACACCGGTTCACTTCCGGAAAACCGGCAGATCAAAGACCCCGCGGCATTCATCAAGGTCCCAGGGAATCAAAATCCCCGGGACTTTGACTTATTGCCCGCAAAATAAACTACATCCTATAGACTCTGACCCCATATGGCTCCAGCTCCTGTATCCCGCAACAGCTCTCCCCTGAAAGCAGTTCCCGGAGCTCTCTTTTCAAAATAACCTCCACAGAATCCTTCTCATAGTTAAGTACAAACAGATACCGTACCCCGTCCTTTTCCCTCACTGCCAGTTCACACTCCGCGGGAACATCCAGGACCTCCGCGTAAGGTTCCCCGATACCCAGCTTCCGTATAAACAGCTCTACCGTATCCATTGCAAAGGCTCCGCCGAAATAATATGCTTCCCCTTTCCCAAAACGATTGCGTATCAGCGCAGGGGTGCCTGCGTAATAGCTGTTCGAATAAGCTGCCAGGACTTCCGCATTCTCACCTGCGGGGGCAAGCAGATCGTTGAACACGGCCGCCTCCATCGTCTGCCCGTCCCACTCAGCCGTCACTTTACCGTCATCCGGTGCAACAAAAGAATATTCCGGTATATCCGTCCCTGTCAGTTCAGACGCCAAACCGGGCAGACAATTTATGACACACTTCCCGTTTTCTTCCTTATAACCGGTGCGACAGCCCATCACAAGCCTTCCGCCCTCCGCCACATACTGTTCCAAAAGCCCTATCCGCTCCTGTGTCAGAATGGAGGCATGTGGATAGAACAATACCTCATATTTCTGCAGATCCTTCAATCCTGTCTTTACATCCAGATACACATAATCAAAGGGAACATGCGCTCTCTGCAATGCCGTGAACAGGGATTTCTGACTGACTCTGTCCACTCTCTCATGCCACCTGTCCACCTGACAGTCCCATACATTGTCATAGTCCTTCAAAATACCGACTTTCGCATGATAAACTGCTCCTGCCGCCTCCCGGATCGCCTTTACTTTATGTGACACCTCTGTCACTTCTCTCAATCTGCGGTTCTCTCTGCCGGAGTAATCCAGAATGCCGTGCCAGTACATCTCTGTTCCGAAATTACAGGTTCTCCAGCGAAAATAACTGATAAAGTCCGCGCCATGGGCAATGCTCTGGAAGGTCCACAGCGTAAGCTGCCCGGGACGGGGTGTGGGCGCCTCCATTCTCGTATTCCAGCCGTTTGCCCCACTCTGCTGCTCCATAATGCCAAAGACAGGAGACACGGAACGTACCTCCGCCAGATTGCGGCTCCATTTCCGATCCTTCATGACGTCCTCTTCCCTGTAATCGTCCAGGCAATATGCAAAGTTCGGATAGGAATCATACATGAGCACATCCAGGCTCTCCCTCTGCAGCCTCTGATAATCAATATTGCTGAAAATACCGTTTGTGGTAATGAAATCCGTCTCCTTACAATATTTGCGGATAATATCCGCCTGCTGCCTCGCAAAGCGACACACACTGTCAGAAATAAACCGGTAATAGTCAAGCTGCAGATGGGGATTCACAGAACCTGTGTTGGTCTTCCTGGGCACATGGATCTGCTCCCATTCCGTGTACGTCTGATTCCAGAAAACAGTGCCCCATGCCTCATTAAGGGCATCCAAAGTCCCATATTTATCCCGCAAAAATATGCGAAAGGCCATTGTATCGCTCTCAGAATAGAATTCACTGTTCTCACAGTTGAACTCATTATCCAGCTGCCATCCCACAATGGCAGGATGCGAACCGTAATGAGACGCCGACTTCTCCACGATCCGTCTGCAAAATTCCCGGTAGACGGGAGAATTATAATTATAGTGTCTGCGGGAGCCGTGTCGGATCAGATTTCCTTCCTGATCCGCGTTCAGCACCTCAGGATACCTGTCCGTCAGCCATGCAGGCGGCGTCGCTGTGGGAGTGCAGAAGATAACCCGAATCCCCTTTTCCTGCGCCAACGCCAGAAATTCATCAAAGAATTCATAGGTAAATTCCCCTTCCGCAGGTTCGATCAGATTCCACGCAAATTCCGCAATGCGTACCGTCTTAAGCCCCGCCGCCAGCATCCGCTCCAGATCCTCCGCCCACATACCTTTATCCCAGTGTTCTGGGTAATAGCAGACTCCCAGGTCAATACTGTTTTCGCCGATCCATTTTCCCATACTCCGCCTCCTCCGCTTCTTCTCTTACTCATAATCCAACTCTGACTTCCGTATCGCAAAAACCACGTCGGTTCAAAACGCGCCATACTTCTTCCACAGTGCATCCGCATTACATCGTGTCCCATAAAAAGGACTCAGTCCCATAAATAGTACTCCATTTTATAAAGAAGCTTTACCCTCTCCCGACTTCAAAGAACTTTGATCTCTTCTCATCCCCATTTGGCACTTATCCCATGGCACTGAATTGACACGCCGGTATAATTGATTATAAGCATGAGGCATCCAAAAGGCAACAACAACCTTCTCTATCTGCTCAGATCCAGATTTCTGATCCGGTTCCGCAGCGGCAGAACATAAGAAGGTGATACCGACAGTTCATCCACTCCCATCCGCAGGAAACGCTCCGTAAGTTCCAGATCGGCGCCAAGTTCCCCGCAGATTCCCACCCATGTATCTTCGGCATGGGCATTCCTGCATACCAGTTCGATCATTCTGAGAACCGCCTCATGGTGGGGATCAAAAAATTCATCCAGCTTCGGATTCTGACGGTCGATCGCCATGGTATACTGGGAGAGATCATTGGTTCCTATGCTGAAGAAATCCACTTCTTTCGCCAGAAGATCGCTTATCATGACTGCTGCGGGAGTCTCGATCATAATGCCTTCCTCCGCCGTGTTATACGGAATTCCATCCCGGTCCAGTTCCGCCCGCACTTCCGCCGATATCTCCTTTATCCTCCTGACCTCTTCCAGAGAAGTTATCATGGGATACATAATGGCAAGCTTGCCGTACTTTGACGCTCTGTAAATGGCGCGAAGCTGCGTTTTGAAAATATCCGGCCTTGTGAGGCAGATCCGGATCGCACGCAGTCCCATGGCAGGATTTTCTTCTTTGTCCAGTTCGAAATAGTCCGCCTGCTTATCCGCGCCGATATCAAGGGTTCTGATGATAACCCGCTTTCCCGCCATTGTCTGGGCGGTCTTCTTATAAATCTGAAACTGTTCTTCCTCCGTGGGATATGTGCTGCTTTCCAGATATATAAACTCACTCCGGAACAAACCGATACCTCCCGCGTCATTCTTCAGCACATATGCCAGATCTTTCACATTTCCGATATTGGCATAGACCAGAACCTCTCTGCCGTCCTTTGTGATATTTTCCTTTCCCTTAAGTTCCTGAAGGAGCCTCTGTTTGTCCGATTCCTCCTCCCGGCATTTCCGCAGTCCGGCAAGTGTTTCCTCATCCGGCTCTATATACAACATCCCTTCCGAACCGTCCACCACTGCCATTTTTCCCTCCAGGTCATCAGAAATATCAATTCCGACTCCGATCAGAGCGGGTATGTTCATGGTACGGGCGAGGATTGCCGTATGGGAATTGATGGAACCATGTACTGTCACAAAAGAAAGCACAAGGTCTTTATCCAGCTGAACCGTTTCACTGGGCGCAAGGTCATTGGCGAGGATGATAACAGGCTCATCAGACCGCTCGGATTCGCTTTCGGCATTTCCCAGGATCCTCACCAGACGGTCCGATATATCTCTGACATCCGCCGCCCGCTCTTTCATATACGCATCATCCATGGAGGCAAACATCTCGGCGAAGTTATCCGCCGTAACGCCTACCGCGTACTCTGCATTCACCTGCTGTTCCGATATCATATTTTTGATGGAATCCAAATAATCGTCATCCTCCAGCATCATCTGATGGATCTCAAAGATAGCCGCATTTGCTTCTCCCACCTCTTTGACCGCTTTCTCATACAATGCGGCAAGCTGGCTCTGAGCCTTTCTTCCGGCTTCTTCAAAACGCCGGAGCTCTGCCGCACAGTCTTCTATCTTATTCCTTACAATGGTTTGCTCCTTTTTTGCCAAAAGGTGTATTTTTCCAATGGCAATGCCCCCATATACGCTTTTTCCACTATATTCCGTCATTCTGCGGCCTCCCTTTCATTTTCTCCCAGACACGCCATTTCAACTGCTTTTTCAATGGGCCATCCCGGAGATTGCCGCTGCTGTTTGTGCAGATACCATAAGATCCTGCCGCATTACAACAGTTCAAAAGCATCATACACCTGCCTAATCTCCGCCTTTGTGGCAAGCAGCTCCGAAAACGCACTTGCGCTGCCGGACGAAATTCCCATCTTAAAAGCATGGGCATAATCCTTCTTTTCACACCACCCGGCAATAAATCCTGCCACCATGGAATCTCCCGCGCCTACGGAATTTTTGACTTTTCCTTTGGGTGCCCCGCTCATCAGTACCTCACCCGTCTCCGTCAGGAGCACGGCACCTTCGCCGGCCATGGAGACCAGAACATTCGCCGCACCCTTTTCCTGGAGCCTTTTCGCATAGGGAACCACTTCTTCCCGGGTCTTAAGAGTCACTCCAAATATTTCTCCCAGTTCATGGTTATTAGGCTTTACAAGGAAGGGCCTGTGAGGCAGAACATTTACAAGCAGATCCTTTGTGGCATCCACCGCTATCATAACCTTGCGGTCAGAGAGCATTTTCATAATGTCACTGTACAGCGAATCCGGCAGTGAGGCCGGTATGCTGCCGGCAAGGATCAGGATATCTCCGTCCTCCAGCGCATTCAGCTTTGTCATAAGCTGCACCAGCGCTTCACTGTTGATCACAGGCCCGGCGGCATTGATCTCTGTCTCACTGACGGATTTGATCTTCACATTGATCCTGGAAATGCCTTCTTTCAGTTCGATGAAATCGCTCTTGCCTCCCATTGCCTCAAAACTCCGCTTAATCTCCGCTCCTGTAAATCCCGCAATAAATCCCAGTGCTACATTGTCCACGCCAAGGTGATTGAGAATGGTGGAAGCATTCAGTCCCTTGCCCCCAGGCAAAAGCTGCTCAAAGGCAGATCGGTTGGTCATTCCCAGTTCCAGAGTGTCAACCCCTATGGCATAATCGATCGCCGGATTAAATGTAACGGTATAAATCATTGCATCAACCTCCTGTTATTCCATTCCTGTTTACAGCTATTTGTCTGACGATCAGGCTAAAATAATCTTTGATACTTTATTATACCATGATTGCAGAACAATCGCGGTATGGATGGCCATTCGGCCTCTGACTGCCTTGAATATGGACATATTATACCATATTTCCGCAAGATCACAAAAACATATAAAGTGTCACTAACAGGAATTAACACACCATATCCTGAAAACAGCATAAATGACAGAAGCCGCATGATCACAAAGTCCTATTCACTTCATGCTTTTACAGTTGACTTTTGTCCGGTTCCGGACTATAATACACTCCATACGATTTGGAACAATATTCACAGGAGGCTGATGTTTTGGAAAATCATACGGATAAATACAATGAGTATGCTGCCCTCTTAGATCAATATGACAAAGAACTGGATGACATATATCACTATTACGCGCTGCGGTGCAATCTGTCTGATGCCGCGCTCTGGATCCTCTATGCAGTCTATGGTTCAAAGGAAGGAGTCACTCAGACCGATATCTGCAATGGCTGGTTTTTCAGCCGCCAGACTATCAACACGGCATTAAAGGGCCTGGAGCAGCAGAAGATCATCCGATTGGATCCGATCCCCGGAAATCGAAAAAGCAAATACGTCACATTTACAGACGACGGCCAACAGCTGGCGCAGCAGATCGTCGCTCCATTGAAACAGGCAGAGAATCAGGTATTTGCCTCTTTCAGCGATGAGGAAAACCAGTTGTTCGTAGAGATGGCAGGAAAACGCTGTTCTCTTCTGCGGCAATTTCTGGGAACTCACCCTTCCAGCGAAAACTCCGCAGCGCTTCCTCCGATACAAGGCGTCAATATACAGAAAGCCACGCCCGCCATGCATTCAGCCGGTCCCGCCCGGCTCTGAACCGACACAAATTTAAATATTAGGAAAGGTACATTATTTATATGAATATTCAATTATCCGAACATTTTACTTATAAAAAGCTTTTGCGCTTTACACTGCCCTCCATCGCCATGATGATCTTCACATCCATCTATGGTGTGGTGGATGGATTTTTCGTGTCAAACTTTGTGGGCAAGACACCCTTTGCCGCCGTCAATTTCATTATGCCCTTCCTCATGATCCTGGGCGCCTTCGGTTTTATGCTTGGCACCGGCGGCAGTGCTCTGATCTCGAAGACAATGGGAGAAGGTAAGGCAGAAAAGGCACACAACCTGTTCTCCATGGTGGTCTGTATCTCCATACTGCTGGGCATTGTGATCGCGATCCTGGGCGTCATCTGCATCCGTCCTGTCGCCGCGCTGCTGGGCGCGGAGGGAGAAATGCTTGACAACTGCGTTCTTTATGGGCGGATCATACTGGCCGCCATTCCGGCCTTTATGCTGCAGCAGGAGTTCCAGAGCTTCTTTATCATGGCGGAGAAGCCCCAGTCAGGTCTGTATATCACAGTAACCGCTGGTGTTGCCAACATGATACTGGACGCACTGTTCATGGCAGTATTCAAGTGGGGCGTTGCCGGTGCCGCGATCGCAACGACTATCAGCCAGATCATTGGCGGCGTGCTGCCCATACTATATTTCTGGCGTCCCAATTCCAGCCGCCTGAAATTTACCAGACCCTCCTTCGATGGAAAAGCGCTTTTCAGGATCTGTATGAACGGTTCCTCGGAGCTTATGAGTAATGTTTCCATGTCTCTGGTAGGAATGCTCTACAATATGCAGCTGATGAAATATGCAGGAGAAAACGGCGTTGCGGCATATGGTGTATTGATGTATGTCTGTATGATCTTTATAGCCGCATTCATCGGATATACCATCGGAACCGCACCTGTCATCAGTTATCATTACGGAGCCGGGAACCATGATGAGCTGAAAGGTCTACTGAAAAAGAGCCTGATCATAGTCGGCATATTTTCCATTGGTATGGTGATCCTTGGAGAAGTGCTGGCAAAGCCTCTTTCCATCCTGTTTGTAGGATATGACGCTGACCTGTTAAACCTGACGCTCCAGGGATTTGCCATCTTTTCGTTTTCATTCCTGTTTTCCGGTTTCGCCATCTACGGTTCGGGATTTTTCACCGCCCTGAACAACGGCCTGATCTCCGCCGCCATTTCTTTCCTGAGAACACTGGTATTCCAGATCGCGGCGATCCTTATCCTGCCGCTGATCTGGGGAATTGAC
>CAMWWF010000027.1 GCA_947177885.1 uncultured Lachnospiraceae bacterium | reverse complement strand
TGATACGGCGACCACCGAGATCTACACAAGGAGTATCGTCGGCTGCGTCAGATGTTTATAAGAGTCAGATGATGACCTGGTTTAAGGAGACCAGCGATAAGAAATTCAACCTGATCTTCTCCTCACCGGACGAAGCTTATGAGGCTATCGCGATCTACCGTTCTGCCATGCTGGCGGAATTAGGCATTGCGGATGATGAAAATAATTATGACGAAACGATCTCCATGACAGCCCAGCCTCAGGCAGCTTTTGTTATCGAAGACCAGTCCACCGGCTATGTAGCTGCCCTGGTGGGCGGCCGTGGCACCAAAGAGGGCAGACGTACCCTGAACAGGGCCACTTCCGCCATGCGTTCTCCCGGTTCCACCTTCAAGGTGCTGGCTTCCTTTGCTCCGGCACTGGACAGCGCCGGCAAGACGCTTGCCACGGTATATAATGACGCTCCTTTTAATTATGCTGACGGAAAGCCCGTAAGCAACTGGTATCACGGATATTACCGCGGCATCCAGTCACTGCGCGAAGCTACCAGACAGTCTCTGAATATCATCGCCGTGAAGAACCTGACCGTGATCACACCCCAGCTGGGCTATGATTACCTGCTGAACTTCGGCTTTACCACTTTGACGGACCATTACGTGGCCAGCGACGGCCGGATCCTTTCCGATATCAATCAGTCTCTGGCTCTGGGCGGACTTACCATCGGCGTCACTCCCTATGAACTGAACGCCGGGTATGCAACCGTCGCAAATATGGGAACTTACATGGAGCCAAAGCTTTACACCAAGGTCACCGACGCGGACGGCAATGTCATACTGGACAACACCACCCCCAATTCCAGGCAGGTCATCAAGGAGACCACCGCTTACCTGCTCACAGACGCCATGGTGGATGTGGTGAAGAACGGCGGCACTGGAGCAAGATGTAATTTCAGTTCCAGCATGGCTATCGCGGGAAAGACGGGAACATCCACCGATTACCACGATGTGTGGTTCTGCGGCTACACTCCTTACTATACCGCTACCGTATGGGCCGGCTATGATAACAATATCGGCATGAGCACTGCCAAGGCAAATGACGAGTCCGCCGTGGCGAAGACGCTCTGGCGGGCCATCATGCAGCGTGTCCACGAGAATCTCCCTCCCGAGTCCTTCTCCAGACCGGCAGAAGGCATTGTACAGGTGAACATCTGTACGCAGTCCGGTCAGCTTCCCGTTCCCGGTCTGTGTGACGGAAGCGTGAAATCGGAACTCTTTGCGGAGGGCACGGAACCTACCGAGACCTGTACCATACACTATGAGGGCGACATCTGCGCCTACTACGGTATCCCCGCAAGTCCGGAATGTCCTTTCAAGAATTACGGAATAGCGACTTTCCCTCTGGCGGAGGATCCTGCACTGGTCAGCGGTTCCACTACCATTATCGAGAATCCCGACGGTACACAGACGATCAATTCTCCTAACCGTACCTCCGAGCGCTGCCAGCATGATGCCGCTTTCTTCGCGAATCCCGAATGGGAGTCCATCATCAACGGACAGCGATGGGAACTGGAACAGCGGGGCTGGTCAGAGAACAACGGTGATGACGGGGAAGAGGACGACGACTGGGAGGATGACGAATAACGGATGATATACCGGTCCTGACCTCTGATACCTGAAAAGAGAGAATCCCATGGATTCAGGATTTATCAAAATCTTGAAATTCCACAGGATTCTCTCTTTTTGTCTTTGCCGGGAAAAATGATCTGAAGATCATATGCCCTTGATGTCGTTGATCTTCTGCTGCAGCTCCTCCACTCCATGTCTGGCATTTCTGACAGCGTTACACTGCTTAATAAAAGTTTCCTCTGACATATCACCGTACAGCTCATAATACAGCTTGCCGATTTCCAGATAATTCTTTTTGATGACCTCTTCACAGGTGGCGATCTGACTTCTCAGATTCGCTATCTCAGCGATCTCCTTTGCCTTATCTGCCGCTTCTTTTCCCTTCGTGGAAATGGTATCTCCGATCTTTTCAAACAAGTCCATAGTATCCTCATCCTCCCATTCCGCCGCTCCTGCGGCATTTGCTTTTTTCAGTATAACTCAAAAAAGAAGGTAAGTAAAGCAATTACTGAACCACAGCGCAAACCGTACCGTAAAACGCAACAGTTCCGCCAGGTCACGGAACTGTTACCGTAAAACAAAGTTACTGTTCGTATCTGTCAACTATTGGATTGCATACAGTGCCTCAGATATGTTATAATACATTTAGGAATGAGGTGATATTAATGCAACCGGTATATACTACAGTAAAAGTCAACAACGAAATCGAATTATGCGAGATCACAGACCTGGAATGTAAGCAGCTCATTGAGAGAGAGCTGTTAAAAGACCGCATTTCTTATTATATACGTTGGCAGAAGCCTTCTCTTTTTAACCGAAAAAAGAATACCTGTATCATCTGCGTCAATGACAATGTAAAAGATATCGCAGAAGAAGTGGTGCGAAATATCTGCGATGAAAAGGGATACTCCGTAAAATTCCTTATGCGACGGGCACAGAACCAGTTTCTATAATTCTAACGCTCCATTCACTGTTACTTTTCGGGCAATTTTTATATACCCTTTGATACTGAATACAAGGTGGAAATACTCAAATGAAAAAAGAATTTAAAGAGGGAATGCGGGATGGCATTCCCATCGGACTGGGATACCTTGCCGTATCCTTTTCTCTGGGTGTGGCTGCAAAGAGCGCAGGGCTCACTGCATTCCAGGGCTTCATTGCCAGTCTGCTGAACAATGCTTCCGCAGGTGAATATGCCGGTTTTACTGTCATTGCAGCCAATGCCTCTTATCTGGAAATGATATTGATGACGCTGATCGCAAACGCGCGCTATCTGTTAATGAGCTGTGCTTTGAGTCAGAAATTCGCCCCGGATACCCCTTTGAGACATCGTCTGTTGGTGGGATATGATGTAACAGACGAAATTTTCGGGATTACCATTGCCAGGCCGGGGATTTTAAATCCTTACTATACATATGGCGCGATCGTGATCGCCGCTCCCTGCTGGGCAGGCGGTACCGCTCTTGGTGTGATCGCAGGCAATCTGCTTCCTTTAAGAGTTGTCAGCGCCCTCAGCGTGGCTTTATTCGGTATGTTCCTCGCTGTGATCATACCTCCCGCCAGAAAAAACCGCGTGGTAGCCGCATTTGTGCTGATCAGCTTCCTCGCAAGCTTCGCCGCCGCCAACCTTCCCTATATCTCGCTGCTTTCCGGAGGCACGAGAACCATCATTCTGACCATAGTTATCTCAGCCGCTGCCGCCGCATTATTCCCGATCAGGGAGGAAGAGGAGGCGACAGCATGACACATGATATTTCTATTTACATTGGAATTATGGCGGTCATCACCTACGCTATCCGTGTGCTGCCCCTGACCCTGATCCGCAGGCAGATCAGGAACCGTTTTCTCCGTTCTTTCCTATATTATGTGCCCTATGTCACCCTGGCAGTGATGACCTTTCCCGCCATTCTCGACGCGACGCAGTCTCCCGTTGCCGGCGCGGCCGCACTGATCATAGGGATCGTTGCCGCATGGTGCGGCGCCGGTCTGTTCCCCGTGTCCGTTTCCTGCTGTGCGGTGGTCTTTGTTCTGGAATTATTTTTATGCCGCTGAGAAGATCAGCGGCATTTTTCAAAAGTATCGTATCCTGCGGAAACAGACCGCAAAGGACTGGAGCTCTATCTGATCAGAAATTGGACTTTGGAGTACTACAGCATGTTTGAAGCATCTTTCCCCGCTTAAACATCCCCATAGGAGATCATACAGACCAGTGCCCCATCCTCAACAACAATCTCCGCTTCCTCCCCGGTAAACTCATTGCTGATCCCGATGGGGAAATCGTTTGTGACAACAGCATCCTCCAGCGTATATTTCATATTGCGGATCGTTACGCCTCTTGTCTCTTTCTCCAGAGAAAACAGGGACAATATCCCCGCCATACTCCGCTGAAAACGCACTGCCTCATTCACAATGACAAATATCATACCCGTGCCGTCCGCCAGATATCCCACGGCTCCATGGTGCTTTAAATACAAAAGACACTGAATATTGGCAAAAGTATGATCCGGCCTGCCTCCTGTAGCGCCATAGATCCTGAAATCCCTGTATCCTCTGGAAAGCCCTTCCTTTAAAGCGGCCAGCATATCCGTGTCGTCCTTTTCTCTGGGAAACCGGATAATGCGCTCCGGTATCTGAGTCTCCAATATCCTGACCGCCTCCGCCTCCTGCTCGCTCAAAGAATCAAAATCTCCTATGATGATATCCGGCTCCACGCCCAATATCCCACAGTAACTCAATCCGCCATCTACCGCAATGATAAAGTCTTCTTCCTCCGCTTCGAGCTCTCCCACCGTCAGGTCCCCGGCGCCGATCACAATGCATTTTCCGCCGCTCCCTGCCTCACCGCATTCTGCATTATCACCGGCTGTAGTCCTGTCATCCGTATTCCCATTGCCGTCTGTCTTTCCATGATCTGTGTCTCTCTTCTCCACGCCCATTTCCACCTCCTCATTTTCCATATCCGCACTCTGCCTTTTCCCATTCCGGTCGCATACCTCCCGGTATCTCCCAAGCGCCTTATGGCGCGCTGTATCGGGCCGGCAGCCTTTCCGGAACTTGAACAGTCATGAAGTCCGAAACCAGCCTTCATCCCCGGAAGATCTACAATTGTGCGATATCCACCAGAGTCAGCTCATTGCTTGCATTTTCCAGGCTGGTGACCAGCGCTCTCGCCGTATCCATTGCAGTGATACAGTTGATACCCGTCTCAATGGAGGTACGGCGGATCAGGAAACCGTCACGGCTCTTGTCGCGCCCCTGTGTGGGAGTATCGATCACAAGATCGATACGGTGTCCCAGGATCAGGTCCATGACCGTGGGAGACTCCTGTGAAATCTTGTTCACCTTTCTCGCCTTCACACCCGCTTCATTCAAGGCGGCCGCCGTACTTCTGGTAGCGTAGATCGTATACCCCAGCTTCTCAAAGCGGCGTCCGATCTCGATCGCCTCCCCCTTATCGGCATCCTTTACCGTGATGATCATATTCTTATATTTCGGCAGATTGACCCCTGCCCCCAGAAAGGCCTTGTACAATGCCTCGGTGTAATCCTTCGCAATACCGAGACACTCGCCGGTGGACTTCATCTCCGGTCCCAGACTGACCTCCGCGCCTCGGATCTTCTCGAAGGAGAATACGGGCATCTTAATGGCATAATAGGCGGCTTCCGGCTGCAGTCCCGGTTCATATCCCAGCTCCCGAATGGTCCTGCCGAGGATCACTTCCGTCGCCAGATCCACTATGGGAATTCCTGTGACCTTACTGATATAGGGCACGGTACGGGAGGACCGGGGATTCACCTCGATCACATACACATCCTCACCGATGGCAATAAACTGAATATTGATCAGTCCTTTGACATGAAGAGCCTTTGCCAGTCTTCTGGTGTATTCGGCTATTTTATCTTTCACCAGCCTGCCGATGGTAGGTGCCGGATAGACAGAGATGCTGTCCCCGGAGTGAACGCCCGTTCTCTCAAGGTGCTCCATGATACCGGGGATCAGGATGTCCGTGCCATCACAGACCGCATCCACCTCAATCTCCTTCCCCTGCAGATACTTATCCACCAAAATGGGATGATCCTGAGCAATCCGGTTGATGATCTCCATGAACTCCTCGATCTCCTCATCCGAGATGGCAATCTGCATACCCTGTCCGCCAAGCACATAGGAAGGACGTACCAGCACAGGATACCCCAGGCGGTTTGCCACCGCTTTCGCCTCCTCCGCCGTGTACACCGTTCCACCCGCCGCTCTGGGGATTTTCGTCTCCTCCAGGATCCTGTCGAACAGTTCTCTGTCCTCCGCGGCATCCACGTCCTCCGCCTTTGTACCTAAAATGGGAACTCCCATCTTCATCAGGCTCTCGGTCAGCTTAATGGCTGTCTGCCCGCCAAACTGTACCACCGCCCCGTCAGGATGTTCGATATTTACAACAGATTCCACATCCTCCGGTGTCAGAGGTTCGAAATACAGCTTGTCCGCTATGTCAAAGTCCGTACTTACCGTCTCCGGGTTATTGTTGATAATAATGGTCTCGTATCCCGCTTTGGAAAAAGCCCATGTGGCATGCACGGAACAGTAATCGAACTCAATGCCCTGTCCGATACGGATGGGACCGGAGCCAAGCACCAGCACCTTCTTACGGCTCTGGGCTCCAACACCCGCGCTCTCCCCTTCCCCGCTTTCCGCAGGACCGGGTAGAACGCTGTTTTTGCATTCTTCCGTGGGGATAGATCCGCATGACGAATCGCAGCATTTTTTTGTGATCCCCCCTCCGGTATGAGCACCTGAATTTCTTTCCGCACCAGCTTCACACTCCCCGCCATACACAGAATAGTAATAGGGCGTGGATGCCGCAAATTCAGCCGCGCAGGTGTCCACCATCTTATAGACCGCCCTGATGCCGTTATCGTAGCGCATCTTCCTGATCTCTGCCCGAGTCTTACCGGTCAGTCCGGCGATCACATTGTCTGGGAACTCTATCCTCTTTGCCTCTTTCAGCAGTTCCACAGTCAGAGGCCCTTTCCGCAGTGCCTGCTCCATCTCTACCAGAATGGCAATCTTATCGATGAACCAGCAATCGATCATGGTAATATTGTGGATGGTATCGTAATCGATCCCCCTGCGCAAAGCTTCCGCTATGACCCAGATGCGCTGGTCATCCACCACAGCCAGACGCTCCTTCAGTTCCTCCACAGACAGGGAACTGAAATCATAGCTTAAGAGACAGTCCACATGCTGTTCCAGAGAACGGATGGCTTTCATCAAAGCTCCCTCAAAGTTATCGCAGATGCTCATAACCTCCCCGGTGGCTTTCATCTGGGTGGTCAGTGTCCGTTTCGCCGTGATAAATTTGTCAAAAGGCAGTCTTGGAATCTTGACCACACAGTAATCCAGAGCAGGCTCAAAGGAAGCATACGTCTTTTGGGTAATGGCGTTCCTGATCTCATCCAGCGTATAGCCCAGAGCGATCTTTGCCGCAACCTTGGCAATGGGATAGCCTGTGGCCTTGGAAGCCAGCGCTGAGGAGCGGCTCACACGGGGATTTACCTCAATGACACAGTACTCAAAGCTGGTGGGATGCAGTGCGAACTGGACATTACAGCCACCGGTGATCTTCAGCTCACTGATGATATTCAGAGCGGAAGTTCTCAGCATCTGATATTCTTTGTCGCTCAGAGTCTGGGACGGCGCAACCACAATGCTGTCGCCGGTATGCACCCCCACGGGATCGATATTCTCCATATTACATACGGTGATACAGTTGCCCGCACTGTCACGCATCACTTCATACTCGATTTCCTTCCAGCCCGCGATACAGCGCTCCACCAGTACCTGTCCCACACGGGACAGCCGCAGGCCGTTCTCCAGGATCTCCTCCAGTTCCACCTGATCATGTGCAATACCGCCGCCGGAACCGCCCAGCGTGTATGCGGGACGAAGCACCACCGGATAGCCGATGGAATTGGTGAATTCTATACCCTCCTGCACATTCTCCACCACCCTGGAAGCCGCACAGGGTTCCCCGATGCGCTCCATCAGATCCTTAAACTCCTGCCGTCCTTCCGCATTGCGGATGGTAGCCGCCGTGGTTCCCAGAAGGGTCACCCCATGGGAGGCCAGAAAACCGGACTCTTCCAGCTCCATACCCAGGTTCAGTCCCGCCTGTCCGCCCAGGGTGGGAAGAAGGCTGTCCGGCTTTTCCTTTACAATGATCTGCTCCAGGACCTTTACCGTCAGAGGTTCAATATATACCTTATCCGCGATATCTTTATCTGTCATGATGGTGGCTGGATTCGAGTTCACCAGAATGACCTCCACACCTTCCTCCTTCAGGGAGCGGCATGCCTGTGTACCCGCATAGTCGAACTCCGCAGCCTGTCCGATGACGATAGGCCCGGAACCGATCACCATGACACGTTTTACATTAGGATTTTTCGGCATTGTAATTCTCTCCTTTCTTATTCCATTGCTTCCATTTCCATTTGCGGCAATCTCTCCCGCCCCTACAGCTTCCCGCCACGTTTCCTCATAAGCCCTGTAAATCTGTCGAACAGATACCCGGAATCCTGGGGGCCGCAGCACGCCTCGGGATGAAACTGTACTGTAAAAATATCTTTTCCGGTATAGGTAAGTCCTTCGTTCGTGCCATCGTTGACATTGACGAAGGCGGGAACGGCAACCGCAGGATCCAGTCTGTCCGTATCTACCACATAGCCGTGATTCTGAGAGGAAATGTATACCCTTCCCGTCTCCAGGTCCTTTACAGGGTGATTTCCGCCCCTGTGGCCATATTTCATCTTATATGTGTCAGCGCCGTTGGCAAGGGCCATCAGCTGATGCCCCAGACAGATCGCGAAAATCGGTATATCCGTGCGGTATAATTTCTTAAGCTCTTCAATAATGGTTGTGCACTCCTTGGGATCTCCCGGCCCGTTGCTGAGCATAATGCCGTCAGGCTTCGCGGCAATGATCTCCTCCGCGGACGTCAGGGCAGGATAGACCGTCACCTCACACCCTCTGGATGCCAGGGAATGGGCGATATTATTCTTGGCCCCGAAATCCATCAACGCCACCTTTAAGCCGGCGCCGGTCAGTTCCTTCACCAGAGCCGGTCTGGGCTCCCTTTCCCCTCTCTCATACGCCGCCCTGTCAAAACGCGCAAAGCCGGACAGAGGACCGTTCTGCGACAGCTCTGTGACAGCCTGCAGCGAATATTTCTCCTTGCAGGAGACCTTTTCCACCACCCTGCCGGTAGTATATGCTTTCAACCTGGGCTGTATCTCGTCAAACTTATAGTCGGCATCGGTAGTGATCATACCGTTCATGGTTCCCTTCTCGCGAAGGATCTTCACCAAAGCCCTGGTATCTATACCGGCAATTCCGGGTACATCATTTTCTTCCAGAAACTGTTGGATGGAACAATCATTTCGAAAATTACTGGGAATGCGGGAGAGCTCCCTTACAATGAAGCCGTCAGGCCAGGCTTTAAAAGATTCCATATCATCTCGACAGATACCATAGTTACCGATCAGGGGGTAAGTCATACACACTGCCTGCCCCGCATAAGAAGGGTCAGTCAATACTTCAAGATACCCCGCCATGGAAGTATTAAATACGATCTCACTGATCATCTCTTTGTCGGCGCCGATGTGCGTTCCTTCAAACACGGTGCCGTCTTCCAAAATC
This sequence comes from uncultured Lachnospiraceae bacterium, assembly GCA_947177885.1. The sequence goes on along the minus strand of CAMWWF010000027.1, from coordinate 6,275 downwards.
AAAAACGCCTTCATCTTCTCTCCTCCATTCAATTGTCACTTGCGGCAAATTATACTGACAATCACTAAAACTTACCAAGTGACCCGACTCATGAGCGAAAGGTTCCGGGGACATTGCGGTAAATTTCATCGCTCGTGAGTATATTTTGCTTTCCAAACACTTTTCGTCCCATTGTACCACAAAAGAAATAGACGGGCAATATGAAACCCCGTCTATTTCATCCTTAATTTTACATATTCTATAACTATTCTTCCCTGCCGTACATCAGCTGCTTATACCAGTGCAGGGATTTCATATAAAGGGCATTGACCGTGGAAACTTCTATATTTGCAAGCAACAGCAGGCGCGTAACCTCCTGCCAGTTCGCATTCTCATACTGTCTGATCAGTTCCATTATATTGGCCAAAGGCCCCTCACCCTCGATCAGCGCACGGCTGACCTCTTCCGTCATCTTTACTTTTTCCAACGCCTCTTCCATGGGCTTCTCCAGAATGACATCCAGCACGGACACCAATCCCATCAGGAACAATTCCTCCTGCTTCATCAGCATCTGAAAGGGCTCCGCCAGATACTCCGCAAACTTTGCACGCAGCAGGGAAAGTCTGGTGATTTCACTGGGTTTGTCAGCATACATTTCCTTGACGACCGCCGTGTTGATCCACTTTCTCAGTTCCTTCTGCCCCAGCATTGCCGCCGCGTGACGGATCGTAGTGATACCGGAATTAACGGTCATACGGTTTACCATCTGCAGCAGGGAAATCGTCAGCGCGGGATCCCGTCCGATAATGTCTGCCGCATCAGCCAGGTCAAAGTTCTCGCTGTTGACCGAATTCATCAGTGCAATATAGTTTACTTTCAAAGGAGTGATCTCTGTGTTCCCCTTTGTCACGGGTACACGATAAAACTCACCCTCGTACAGCTGATATCCGCCCACAGCCTTTAACTTTTCAAAGGTTTCCATGTCACTGATACCGCCGGCAACCAGCCTGATATTGGGATAAAGCTTTCCAAAATAAATCTTCGCCTTATCGATAGCAATCTTTCGATTGTTCAGAAGCACATAATCCATCAGCTTGAACACTTCACTGTAATTCTCAAAATCAGCTACGGCAAGCTTGCGGATCGCCAGTTTATACCCCTTATTCTTCAATTCCTGCAGACGCTTCACATACACTTCCACCGGCGGGATCGTATTATCAATCAGAAATACAATACGCTCATGGGGAGCGCTGCACTGGCTCTCCACGTCAGAAAAAATGGAAATATTACTCAGAGAAACAAATATTTCACTGTCCTCGGAAATACTTTCCATTCCCATCTTTTCAATCATTTCCAATCCGTAAACAGCAGCGGCTCCATCATTTTGTCGGGTTCCCTGCATCATGGGATCCAGAAAGAAATTATCCCTCTGCACGAAAATAGAGTATGCCCGAACAGCCATATTCTCGTCAAAAAGTGGTATCAAAGCTAATAACATAATAACTCCCCTTTCTTATTCCATTACTGCCTGCAGTAATCTGATCCGCATCCGCCCCACCGGCACCTTTCCCGGCAGAATCATTCCCGGCCGCCTGCATCCGTGAATGCTCCCGTGCTTCCCGGCACACTGCATCGGTCGGGCGGATGCTGTTTTATTAACTTTTATACTTAAGGATCCTTCCTTAACTTTACTGAAAGTATGCCACACCGGATTCAAAGATCCTGATATCCTGCTCCCCATATATATTCATGGCAACTGCCGTATCCCGTCTCTCGGAATGCGCCATCTTCCCCAGACAGCGTCCGTCGGGAGAAGTGATGCCCTCGATGGCACAGTAGGAACCGTTGATATTGTACTCCTCGTCCATGGAGGTATTCCCATCCTGATCACAGTACTGGGTAGCCACCTGACCGTTTGCAAACAGCTTATCCAGCCATTCCTTCGGCGCCACAAAGCGCCCCTCCCCGTGGGAAGCGGGATTGCAGTAAACCTTTCCCAGCCCGGCCTCCTGAAGCCAGGGCGATTTATTGGAAACCACCTTCGTATAAACCATCTTGGAGATATGTCTGTTGATCGTGTTGAAGGTCAGTGTGGGGGAATTTTCCTTCTGTCCCCATATCTCCCCAAGAGGCACCAGCCCCAGCTTGATCAGCGCCTGGAATCCGTTACAGATACCCAGTGCCAGACCATCCCTCTCTTGCAGCAGCTTCATCACCGCTTCCTTCAGCTTCTCATTCTGGAAAGCGGTGGCAAAGAATTTCGCGCTTCCGTCGGGCTCATCGCCTGCCGAGAAGCCTCCGGGGAACATGATGATCTGCGCCTGTCCGATGGTTTTCTCAAACTCCTCCACGGAAGCCCTGATATCTTCCTCGTTCTGATTGCGGAACACCCTGGTCACCACATCGGCTCCCGCACGCTCGAAAGCCTTCGCACTGTCATACTCACAGTTGGTTCCGGGGAATACGGGAATAAATACCGTGGGCTTCGCCACCTTATTCTTACATACATAAATGCTGTCAGCCTGATACAGTCTGCTCTCCACGGGTACAGTTTCCTTCACTGCCTTTGTGGGGAATACCCTCTCCAGTCTGGAAGTCCAGGAAGCAAGCGCCTCCTCCATGGTGATCCTCACGTCTCCGCACACAAACACCGGCTCCTCCGTCACCGTACCGATCACCTTCACATTATGTTCGGAAGCCGTCAGCACAGAAAGCTTCTCCGGAATCACCTCCACCAGGATATCTCCCAGCGCATTTTCAAAAAGCGTATCCACGGAGACTCCAGCCTCGATCTCTACACCCAGCTTATTGCCGAATGCCATCTTGGACAATGCCGCTGCCGCGCCCTTTGCATCCGGAGCATAGGCGGAAACCACTATCCGCTCCCGGATCAGATAGCTGACAAAACGGTACAGTTCCGCCACATCCTCATACATGGGAATGTCAAAGTCGTCCTTCTCTATCTTAAAGCGTACCAGCTTATTCCCTGCCTTTTTCAGCTCCGGTGTGATGATATCCCCCTGCTTCGCGATATCCACCGCAAAGGAGACCAGTGTGGGAGGAACATCTATATCGTTAAAGGTTCCGGACATGCTGTCCTTGCCGCCGATGGAGGGAAGACCGAAGCCCATCTGGGCATCATAGGCGCCCAGCAGCGCTGCGAAAGGCTGGCTCCAGCGGCCGGGATCGCCGCTCATTCTGCGGAAATACTCCTGGAATGTAAAACGTATCTTCTCGAAATCCCCACCGCAAGCCACGATCTTTGCCATGGACTCCGTCACCGCATAAACCGCTCCGTGATAAGGGCTCCAGGAGGACAGATACGGGTCAAAGCCATAGCTCATCATAGTCACGGTATCCGTTTTGCCCCGGAGCACGGGCAGCTTTGCCACCATGGTCTGCGTCTCGGTCAGCTGATACTTTCCGCCGTAAGGCATGAGCACGCTTCCCGCGCCGATGGAGGCGTCAAACATCTCCACCAGTCCCTTCTGAGAACACACATTCAGATCGTTCAGCAGTGTCAGCCACGCCTCCTTTATCTTTCCTGCCTCCAGCTTCTCACCTGCGGCAGGTACTGCATACCGGTCGAAATAATTGTCCTTCTCATCCGGAATGTCCACCTTTACGGCAGTCTCCTGATGGGCGCCGTTGGTATCCAGAAAGGCTCTCTTCAGGTTTACAATAGTCCTGCCCCTCCAGTTCAGGACCAAACGGGGATCTTCCGTCACTACGGCCACGGCCACCGCCTCCAGATTCTCCTCTGCGGCATATCCCAGAAATTTCTCCACATCTTTCGGGTCCACTACCACCGCCATACGTTCCTGGGACTCGGAGATCGCCAGTTCCGTGCCGTCCAGACCGGCATACTTCTTAGGCACTTTGTCCAGATCCACGGTCAGGCCATCCGCCAGTTCACCGATGGCCACGGACACCCCGCCTGCGCCGAAATCGTTGCACTTCTTGATCATGCGGCTCACTTCCTCCCGGCGGAACAGTCTCTGGATCTTCCGTTCCGTGGGAGCATTACCCTTCTGTACCTCCGCGCCGCAGGTCTCAATGGACTGCTCGGTATGCACTTTGGAGGAACCGGTTGCACCGCCGCAGCCGTCGCGTCCGGTACGGCCGCCCAGCAGGATGATCACATCTCCCGGATCAGAGGTCTCCCGGATCACATTCTTTCTGGGAGCAGCCCCCATGACGGCGCCGATCTCCATCCTCTTAGCCACATAATCGGGATGATAGATTTCCTTCACAAAACCGGTGGCGAGACCGATCTGGTTCCCGTAGGAGGAATAACCGCTTGCCGCGCCGCGCACCAGCTTCTTCTGGGAAAGCTTCCCCTTTAAGGTATCAGCCACGGGAACAGTAGGGTCTGCCGCTCCGGTGACACGCATGGCCTGATACACATAACCTCTTCCGGAAAGGGGATCCCGGATGGCGCCGCCCAGACAGGTGGCCGCGCCGCCGAAGGGCTCTATCTCCGTGGGATGGTTATGGGTCTCATTCTTGAAAAATACCAGCCACTCTTCCGTCTCTCTGTGGTCGCCATAATCCATCTCCACCGGCACCACCACGGAACAGGCATTGATCTCATCGGATTCCTCCATGTCCTCCAGCTTTCCGTCCTTCTTCAGCTTCCTCATGGCCATCAGGGCCAGATCCATCAGACAGACGAACTTATCCTCTCTGCCTGCAAAGATCTCTTCTCTGGTATCCAGATAGCTCTGATAGGTGGTCTCTATGGGCGAACGATAATAGCCCTCTCCGAACTCTACCTCTGTCAGCTCCGTGGAAAAGGTGGTGTGACGGCAGTGATCAGACCAGTAGGTATCCAGCACACGAATCTCCGTCATGGACGGATCTCGTTTCTCGTCCTCCCTGAAATACCTCTGAATATGTAAAAAGTCCTTAAAAGTCATCGCCAGGGAGAGAGAGTCATAAAGTTTTAAAAGCTCCGCCTCACCCATCTCCGCAAAACCGTCCAGGATCCTGACGTCAGCGGGATCGTCGAAAGCCGTCATCAGAGTGTCCGGTTTCTCCATCCCCGTCTCTCTGGAATCCACAGGATTGATGCAATACGCCCTGATCCGGTCAAATTCCTCCTCCGTGATATCACCCAGGATCATATAAGTGACCGCCGTCCGGATCACAGGCTCCTCCGATTCCTTTAAGAACTGTATGCACTGCACGGCGGAATCCGCTCTCTGGTCAAACTGCCCGGGCAGGAATTCCACGGAGAATACCCTCCCGTCCTCCGGTATCTCAATTCTCTCCTCATAAAGATCATCCACGGGAGGCTCGGAAAAAACAGTCCTGCACGCCCTGGAAAATATTTCGTCGGAAATATTTTCCACATCATAGCGGATGAATACCCTTACTCCTTCCACATTGATCCCGAGGTAGTTCTTCAGCTCCTCATGCAGTTCCTTCGCCTTTACCGCAAAAGGCTCCTTCTTTTCCACATAGATACGTCTTACGTTTCCCATTCTGCTCCTCCAAGCGCTAATCAGTTTATATTCCGTTCCGGAAAAATGTTATCTTTATCAGATCTCCGAACCAAGTGACTTCAATATGTAAGATATCTCCCTGTCCACAGTGTCCGCCGTAATGCCGATGGTCTGGGCAGATATCTTCAGGCCCTCCAGCACAAACATGATATTCCGGGCCGTTCCCTCGCAGTCCTCACAGTAGAACTCCCCGCTGTCCGCCCCTGCTTCTATCAGCTTCTCTATGATCTTCACTGCGGAATCAAACTGCTTCCGCAATACATTATCCTTTCTGCCAGGCTGATTATCAAAATAGAATTCATAGATCGCCTGCGTCAGGGTATCTTCCTTCCGGAGCAGTTCCTTCTTCTGTTCCTGCAAAAACAGGATCAAAATATCCGCAGCTGTGGCGTCCTCCGTAATACTGTCGGAAAACACATCATCCGTCTCCTCTCTCTCCAGCTTCAGCACCTCCAGAAAAATATGGCTCGTACTGTCGAAATAAAGGTACAGGCCCCCGCGACTGATATCACATGCCTCCACAATATCTTTCATGGTAACCCGCTTAAAGCCTTTTTCCATGAACACTCTTCTGGCAGTCTCCAATATATATCGTCTCTTCTGTATCGATTTTTCGCCCATATACCCTCTCATTCCGCCGCCCGGCGATCGTTTTCCTTATGCCATGATCACAAGACGATCATGGCATGGATGGCCATTCGGCCCCTGACCGCCTTGAATATGGACTTTTTTACGCCATGATCACAAGACGATCATGGCATGGATGGCCATTCGGCCCCTGACCGCCTT
>CAMWWF010000026.1 GCA_947177885.1 uncultured Lachnospiraceae bacterium | reverse complement strand
CCGGTTCCTTTCTGACCGCCGTACATTCCGCACTTTACGATACTTCCCTCGATCCAGGCGCTCTCCCTGATCCTTCCCTTTCTCAGTCCGTTCAGAATACACAGCCTGCGCAGAATGTACAGATTCCTGATCTCTTTTTCCGTGAGCCGATCCGCCACCGTCCTGCAATTTCCCGTCAGCACATCATCCGAGAAAAGATAATCCCCAAAACTCTCTGTCTCCAACACTGTCGGTTCTGCCATAAACAGCGTGAATAACTTATTCACCAGCCTTCTTCCGTCCCTGGAATGAGTTTGAAAACTGTTTCCCCCGGAATGTGTGTCACACCCTGCGGGATGCAAGTCATACCTTTCCAAAAAGCATCTCAGCGCCTCAAGATTCTGCCGCTGTCTCTCCCCATTGGGATTCCCTTCAGGATCCAGACACGGCAGATATTTCCCGTCCTTCCGAAAATATCCCAGGGTCATACCCTCGTCCGCACTGCACACCGCTTCAAAGAGTGAATTGCTGAAATATACCTTCCGTCGCAATCCTGCCCCCGGCGTAAAATACCACCCGTGGTAATCCCTGGCATCCGCCTCGGGAGGAGTCTCATACATGCCAAAATAGTAGCCTTCTATATGAATATCCGGCATACGGCTTTGGATCAGTGTCTGCAGCGACTGCTGAAATGTCCCCACCCAGCCGCTGTCCACAATGGCATAAGGGACATCCGAAAGCAATCCCTCCTGCTGCAGGTATCCCATGGTACTTTCATAAGCTTCCATGGAATGCGCTTTTACATAGTTCAGGAACAATGGCTCACTTCCCAGTATTTCCTTCAGTTCCGCTATCTGATGCCGGGTCAGGAGATCTTTATACGTATCCTTCCTGCCAATCCGCTCCGCCACCTCAGCCGCTTCCTCATCCGTCAGCGCGCCACGCTTCAAAATCCGTTCCGGTGTGACCTCCATCCCCCCGGCACATATCCTGTCCAGACTGCCCTGTATATCTAAATGGTATGCGGGAATCCGCATGGCATACCGGGATACATGAAGATAACGGCATTCCACAGAAAGCTTTCCCAATTCTGCCAGTCTGCAGGCCGCCAGATAGATCTGATAACCGTCTCTGCTCAGAAAATAGAGCCGTTTCCTGCCTGAACGGACAGCCTCTTCCAGCACCCATCCGGCAAATTCCATGATTGCCGGGACGAAACCGTACAAGTACAGTCCGGCGCCCGGAGATAACTCCATCTCATCTTCCGTCCTGCGGACAGCCGTAACATAAGACGGATTTTCTTCCGTTAATATATCTGCATATTGTTTCAGTCTCTCTATACAATTTTCTGAACTACAAGCTTTCGGCACTATCCTCTGCCTTTCCATGATTTATATCAATCCATGACCTGAATATATTCCGGTCAGGCGGATTTTCTTTCGTATATGCTCCAACCGCATTCAAACAAATAACCGTACTTCCGACAAAGATACACTCACCACACAGAGCATGCCCGTTCCGCAGACCCTGTTGTTTTTCAAGGGGCGTCCCTTCGAACGCCCCTCTGGGATGCTCTGCACATCCCGTTTTGATAGAAACCATACTACTAAGTACTTAAATGATCATGCATGAATTTTTTTGACTTTACACTGTTTTCACAGTGTATTTTTTCGTAGCAATAGTATTTCTTCTCTTAATACTGTCCTGTCTTAGGTGCTCTCACACCGCTTGCAGATGCAACCTTGGATGCATCCACCACCATAAATGCCACAGGTGAAAATGACTTAAAGGTTCCTGTTACTTTCAGGTCGTCTCCTAAAACAGCCTGGCCGACAACTTCCCATGAGTAGGGAGCCGTGGACTGTCTGTGGAGCACGTATACCAGATCGCCCTTTTTCGCAAAAGCGCTGGCATCAAAGGGAATCTGTACACCGCCTGCAGGAATGGTGCCGTTGTAGCTTACCTCTGTCACTGCCGCAAGACGTGCGGATGCGTTTACGTTCAGATCCTTCAGAACCTGTGCGTTAGAAGTCACTCTCACCACTTCATCCGACAGTTCCTTCGAAGGTGCCTGTACCGTTACATCCTTCACAGTCGTTGTCACAGTTGTACTGATCGTCTGAGCTTCCGGACTGGGTGCCGCCGCTACAGGCAGTGCCACAGCCACAGTCATCACTACTGCCAGCATCAGCTTGTATAACTTTTTCATTGGACATTTCCTCCTTTCGTATTTATAGTTGGTTTCTATATATTAGTACCGGCTGCCCGGTAGTAATACCTTATGATATATCCGCTTCGTGATAGAACACATTGATGATCAGGTCAAAAAGTGCCTGTTCATCCACATGGAATTCCTCATACACATCTTCTTTTTCCACTGTACCCGGAACAGAGATCATATCTTCGTCTCCAAAGCTGCAGTCCAGCACAACAGTGCTTAGATATGCCGCCTGATCGGCGGTAAAACTGGTGACCATGTGCCGGGAAGCCTTATTAAAAAGCTGTATGGGAAGAGTGATATCCTTCTTCGTGCCTTCCTTTACTTTGACAAAGAAGGCCGTAAGATACTGCTTCTGCCTCTCGATCCTGAGATTGTTTGCGCCCAGTTCCTCGGTTTCCACCTGACGCTCCTGTACATAGTGCAGCGCCTGTCTGCCGGTCAGTGTCAGGGTATTGCCCAGTGCCAGATCCGGCGTAAAACGGGACAGATCTTCGATCACCGTCACCTCCACGCCGCCCACTGCATCGTTGAGTTCCGATACTGCCCTGATATCAATGGCAGCATATCCATGGATGGGAATGCCGTAAAAGAGATTTGAGACAGCCTGTTCCATAAGCTCGCAGCTCTTCTCCCCTCCGTCCCCGTAAGCATATTGCAGCGCAAGCTGCGCTTCCTCATCATGCAGATACAGGCCGTTGGTGTCATAAAACGCAACCCTGGTCATGGTATCCCTGGAAATATTAATGATCTTCAGTGTTTTGGCGTTCTGATCCAGAACCACCAGGATGATGGTATCCGCCTGTCCTCCCTCTCCCGGAACCTTTTCCTTCTGAATATCCTGTCTGCTGTCAACACCCAGGCACAGAAAAGTCAGCAGCTCCTCATTATACTCGTACACTTTGCCATGATAGGCAACCTGACCTTCCTCCAGATCCAACTCACCCCATCCGGCGTCTGCCTGCACGGGAAGAGAGATTCTTTCCACCTGCAGTACATCGCGAAGGGCTATCGCATGATCCTGCAGCGCTTCCCGGCCCCGCCTGCGGGATATCACAAATCCGCTGATGATCAGCACCGCCAGCAACACCACCACCTCAAGGATCACGATCAAAATTCTCTTTATGTAATTCGGCTTCCGACGGGTCTTCCCGTCTCTCATTCCAGCCATATGCCAACCTCCAAGCCGGAAGCTGCTTCCTTTCCCTGCCACGCAGTCCCGTATCTTATAAAATAATTCTTGTGCTTCGCCGATTTTGCCTCATACCCTGCACCGCGCCGCCGATCGGCACTTTCAGCCTGCCTGAGATTCCTTTACGGAGCTTCCACCAGAACCGCATGTACCAACAGTCTTTTCTCCGCATCCGCCTTGTTCGGCATACAGGTGGACAGAGTGATGATCCTGTCCTGTGATGTCACCGTAAGATCCCGGTTGATATTGGCATTTATGTCACGGATATCATAGATCGACTGCAGAAACTCCTCATATACATCCTCATCCGAAAAATCAAAACTGTACAGCAGATGCCTGTCGTCATAGACATGGGCGGCAAAGATCCGGTAATGCAGTGTCCTGTCGGGCAGATAGACAATGATCTCGTCATTTTCGTCAAAGAAGTCCCTGCTCTCAAATTTATGCAGCTCCGTAAACATGGTCTTTGCCTTCAGATTATGCCCGTAGATCACTGTATTGGGATCCGTGAAATCTGCAGAATTAAGGCTTTCCGTATAAATACAGCCGGGATAGCCATAGGAGCCGTCTATATTGTGGTTCAGATAATAACTGTCATCCGAGGGATGCTGCAAAATGGGATAATCTATATTGGTTCCCGGAACGGTGATCCATGCGATGATATCCTCGTTCACCGTCCATAAATACTCAAAATCAACTACGTCCTGACCGATTTCCTGCGTTTTATTGTCCTCCGGATTCGGGTTGGAAGCCTCCGGATTCTGATCGGATGATGTGTCCGATCCTGATCGTCCGGAAATCGCCGTTTCCTTTAAGGTGCGGAACAAAGCTTCCAGTTCTTCCTCCGTGAGAGCTGCCTGGGCAGCCTGTAAAGCGCCGTCCGGTTCTGATCGGACTTCCGTTTCCGCATCCGGTCTGTGGTATATCTGCGTACTGATCCATTTTCCGAGAAAGAATACTGCCACCAGTCCCACAATACCGACGGTAATTCTGATCATCTTCTCCCCAATTGATTTCTGCTGCATTCTAAATATTCCTCTCCATCCTGTGCTGCACTTCCCGATCAGCCGTACTATTTCATCCGCCGAAATTTCCGGATAAAATATCTCTGCTCTGGGAAATCATGGCTCACACAACATATATTAACTGACACCATTGTCCGCATGCATATCGGGTCACCATTTACACGCTGAAAATATCCATCTGCACATCCATCCGCACGATTGTGAAAACGGAAATACGGCGGACATCCCTTACATGGAAGACGCCGTTCCCGATACAGCGAGAATCTCCTCCTGATCGCTCCCGCTTTCCATGACCGGAGGCTGCCTGTGGTACAGCTTCTTCGCCATATAAATCAGTTTTGATGGTACGGCTGCCGCCGCCAAGGGCCTGACCACATACAGCCATCCCATGGGATACAGCAAACCCAGTTCCTTGAAATTCCGGTATCTAAGCTTCATCTCATCCATACGATACCTGAATTTCCTCTTCCGGTACGAGTTGGAATCCTCCCGGTAACTGAACAGCTCCTGCTGTATATTGGCTCCCCGATAACCGAGTCTCATCAGTCTCATGAACAATTCGTAATCCTCGCACCTCCATGTATCTTTCGAAAAGCGGTACGCCTCCTGTGTATCGAAGATATTCCGCCGTATCATGACCGAGGGGTGAATAAACGGCGAATAACGCAAAAAAGCATGCTTCATCGGGAACTCAGACATGACCCGGTGTCCCCACACACCACCGGAATCGATCAGCCTGGCATTACAGCCCACATAAGCGATCTCCGGATGCGCTTCCATGTATTCATACTGTACGGCAAGCCGCTCCGGGTCGCTGATATCGTCATCGTCCATTCTGGCAAGATATTTTCCCCTGGCTACATTGATGCAGGTATTCAGCGAATATGCCAGTCCGCAATTCTCAGGGCTGTGGATCAGCACGATCCGGTTATCAAGCTGTCCGTATTTCTCCAGCTGTCCGCAGACAGCAGGATCCGATCCGTCATCATAAATGATGAATTCGAAATCTCCGAAAGTCTGATTCAGAATGGACATGACCGCCTGATCCAGATATTCGCTGTTCCATTGATTGTATATGCTCATGATAACGCTTATCTTTGGCGCTTCTCGCTCATCCATATTCTCCCCGTATTTCTCCGTGTGCATTGTATATGCCCCTTCGGCCGCATTTCGGACATCCCTGCAGTATCCCATACACAGCGAAAATTTGCTGTTATTTTAAGCATCCGGTGTATATCGGATATCCTGAAAATCCCTCTATCACTTTCCGTCCGGCCGGCCCAGATTCCCGTATATCTCCCGCATGATCCTGTCCGTCCTGTCCAGATTGAATTTTTCCGCAACTCTCCGGCACACGCAGGACATTTCCTCCCGCCTCTGCGGATTTTCTTTCATTTTTCTGATCAGCCGCGCATACTCGGCAGCCTGTCCGCTTCGGCATACATAGCCGGTCACATTGTCTTCCATATATTCCCTTGTGCCCCGGCAGTCGGATGTGATCATGGGCAGCCCTGCCGCCATGGCCTCCAGAGCCGCGATCCCAAGTCCCTCCCGCAGTGAAGGAAAGGCAAAGCAGTCTGCTCCCTGGAGCATCTCAGGGATGTCATTGCGGAATCCGAAGAATTTTATCTGACGCTCCACGCCCAGCTTCCCGGCCAGTTCCTCCAGATATTCCCGGCGATAGCCCTTGCCGCAGATCCCGTAACAGATATCAGGATCCTTCAGACCGGCAATGGCCCGAATGATCACTTCATGATTCTTGTTTCGATTCAGTTCTCCCACGGACAATATGTAAAAGGTGTTATCCCCTATCTGCAGGGCATTCCGCACTTTATCCCGCATATCCGGATCCGGTGCAAAACGGGCGGTTTTGACTCCCACTCCGGGAATCCTGTATATCGACTTCTGTCTTTCCTCAGCGGCATCCGTCCGAAAAGCAGTCTTTGCAGCCGCCACTGACCTTCTCACCGGAAAATACCTTTGTGCCCTGACATCATCCTCCCTGTTGATGGTGATCAGGGTGTCCGTATATCCTGCCAGCAGATATTCCACCGGAAAGAAAAGCAGCCAGTTCAGCAGGGGGGCCCCATCATAGAAATGGAACCCATGTGCGGTATAGATCACATACGGATCCTGCATTCCGCCGGCCACAGCCGCCAGTCTGCCCAATACGCCGCCCATGGGATTATGGCAATGAATGATACAGATCCTTTCCTTCCGGATAATGGAAATGATCTCCTTCAATGCCCGTACATTGCTCCGTATCTTTAAAGGCGACTTCTGTATATCCACAGGGTGAAGCCGGATCCCCATTTGTTTCAGCGCTGCAGTATCCAGCTTATATACGGGATTGGCGAAATTAGATGCATAATGGACTTCATAGCCCTGTTCCATCAATATCCTGACGTCATTCATCTCAAATTGCGGCAGAAATCCGCCGATAGTTGTAATGATCAGTATCTTTTTCATCTTCCCCTGCCGCGCTTCAAACCTCTGCCGCCTTTAACTCAAAACATCTTCAAACATAACTATTATATACGCCAGAAACACATATCGTCAACACAATATTGCACAGACATCAAAAACGGACAGAAGAAAATGACTCTGTTTTGAGAAATTTCTCCTGCCCGTTCTTTTCACGGGAAATCATATGGCATATTATGCTGAGTTACTGAAAATAACGACTGACCTCCCTGGGAACCCATGCCGCAAAGGTCATGCTGCCGTCCTCATTGATGGTAAATGTTGTGATCACCAGCTCTTCCATACTGGCACCGCTGTAACCATTGATAAATGGAACTCCCGGTGTATATTCTTCAGGCGTATAATATGCGGCATTAAATATTTCACCCTCGCTTCCCCGTGTATCGGATACCGCTTCATTTACCAGCCAGGGCTGTATCACATAATAACCTTCTTCATTAACAGTCACCGTCTGGACCGTATTCTCCAATCGAACACAATACCGCTCCAAATTCTCCGATGTCAGGCTGCCTGCCCATTCCATAGCATCCTCTGCTTCTTTTGGCACCCTGACTCCCATTTCGTCGTTCTCCGCAGGCTCGCTGATCTCATCTATCAGCGCCTGGGCTTTCACCGGGTCTGCCAGGGAAACATCCATCTTCAGCTCAAACAGAGCATTCAATCCATCGTACTCCATGTTTCTGGAGATATTGCCGCTCCCTTCATCATAATGGTAAAGACCAGTATTGTAAAAACTGGTGTCGGTGACACACAGATACAATTCACGATCCGCAAAACATTCGATATTGTCACACTCCAACAGGCGGTAAAGTACTCCGTCTTCTATAAATTCACTGTAATTCCCACATAAGGATGCAGCATTATACACCCCCGGCTCCAACCCTCCGATCAGAGGTGATACAAAGAAATCTTCATGCTCCGGATCTACTGCCTCGCCATTCTCTCTCTCGATCGCTACCACACAATATGTCCTGTCACTTCGCACATTTCCATTGGATTGTCTCCGGTATTCGGACATATTCTCACCGGACAGCAGTCCCAGTACCGTCACCTTATAACCGCCGTAACTCTGGCTCTCTCCCACAATATCTGCGTTTCCGTCCTGTCCGGCAGCGTCCGGAGGATCTGTGACCACACCCTGCTCAGACATCTGATCTGCAAAGTAGCCTGCCAGCCTCTCATCTCCTGTATGATCCGCAACCTGAGACGCACTCATATACTGCCATGCCGCCACAGCGGTAATGGAACTGGCTGCCACAAAGGCTGCCGCGATCACGGCGACAGATGCTCTTTTATACTTTTTCTGTTTCATATATACTCTCTCCTTTACCCGATTTAAAATTTTCCGGTTCAGAACATCACCCGGTTCCTCCCTCGGAGTAAGGGCACGCGTCAAAAACTCATCCAGTTCATTTTTCATATAAAACACCCTCCAGTTTCTGCTCCAGAAGCTTCCTTGCCTGATACAATCTGCTCTTTACTGTTCCCTCCGGCACTCCTGCCACTGCCGCGATCTGTGCAATATTCAATTCCTCCATATAGTACAGCAGGATCACCGCTTTCAGTTTTTCCGGCAGCGTTCCCACGGCATTTCGCACCGTTCGGTCCCTCTCTTCCGCCAGGATCCGCTCTTCCGAGGTAGGACCACTATCGCTCAGATACTCGTTTCCTTCTTCGTCCAGATAATCCTGTGTTCCGGCGATTCGTTTTCTCCATGCAAATTTGCGTTTCCTGTTCTTCCAGAGCCTCAGCGCCACGGACAGACAATAGCTTTTCACATTTCCCGTGGAGTCAATATTCTCCAATAACTCCAGTGTCTTCAGCCATGTATCCTGATACAGTTCGTCCGCTTCCTGTACATTTCCGGTCAGATGCCTGCAAAAAGAATAGATATCCCTGCCATATGTATCAATGCATTCTGTCAGTTCCTGTTTTGTCATCACTGCTCCCATCCAAAGACGTCTTTTGTGAAGGAGTTCTGCCCTTCACACGTATATTGTAATGAATCGGAAAAAGGTTCGAAAAATATAACGGCAGGGATATCGCACCCTGCCGTTCGTTCCTTCACGCCATACAGACGCATTTCCCAATATATCGTTAGTTATTGCAGCCGCAGTCCGGCTTATCATCACAATCCTTACATCTGTCAAATGCGGGATTGAAGGCATAGAAGTTCTTGCCGTCCAGCTTATCCTGGGTCATCCGCAGCGCTTCACCGAAACGCTGGAAATGCACGATCTCACGGGCCCGCAGAAACTTAATGGGCTCACAGACATCAGGCTCCTTGATCAGACGCAGGATATTGTCATAGGTGGTGCGGGCCTTCTGTTCCGCCGCCAGATCCTCCGTCAGATCCGTGACAGGATCCCCTGTCACCTGGAACTGAGCCGCGGTAAAAGGAAATCCGCTGGCAGCCTGAGGCCATACTCCCACGGTATGATCCACATAATAGGGCGCGAATCCGCTCTTTTCAATCTCCTCCATGGACAGATTGCGGGTGAGCTGATGCACGATCGTCGCTACCATTTCCAGATGAGCCAGTTCTTCCGTACCGATATCCGTCAGCAGACCTGCCACGTTGCGGTCAGGCATGGAATACCGTTGAGAGAGATAACGCATGCTGGCTCCCATCTCGCCGTCCGGTCCGCCATACTGGGAAATGATCACCTGCGCCAGCTTTGCGTTAGGCTCCTTGATATTAACCGGAAACTCTAATCTTTTCTCATAATTCCACATTTAGCCGCACTCTCCTTCCCAGGGCAAGGGCGCCATACCCCAGCGCCATTCCTTGTTACTCTCAGCCATATTGATGGTCAACGGGAAATATTTCATGGAAAATTCCTTTTCCATCTGGTGTTTGATCCTGTTGTAATGGTTAAAATACTCCATGGCATTGCGGTCAAAGGGATGAGTGTCCAGATAAAGCGATAAATCCGTCAGCACAAATCCTACGATGCCGATGTCTCTCAAGAGCTGATCCTTATTGTTGCCCATTATACGCATCTCCTTCCTGTAAAAGGTTTATCCAGTTCAGGGAATATCGTTCCGGCACAAAAGGCTTTCTCCAGGTCGTCATACATCTTGTCAAATCTCTGCCAGGGCACATAGGCCATGGCTACCGGAAATTTGTCAATATTATTATCATACAAGTAATCCTGCATTTTAAATCCTTCCTACATGTGATTTTGTTGATAATATAATATGTAACCGGAAGAAATTGGTGTTTGAACTGCCGAAAAAACGGTGCCCGCGACAACCATATTCCGAACGAAAACGCCTATGCCTGATGCAATATAATACAAACACCGGCATCCGTTTCCGAATGCCGGTGTTAAAAAGTAATCTTAAGTCAGTCGGACTATCCGCTTTATGACCTAAAGATTTTCAGCAAATATGTAATTACTGATTTGCCTTGTACTGCTCGTTGATCTCGGTGATGATCTGATCATAACCTGCCGCTCTGATTCCATCCAGACCGGACTTGAACTGATCCAACGTGATCTCTCCGCAGATATACTGAGATCTCAGAGCGGTTGCCTGACTATCCAGATCCGCACCGTTTAAGGAGTATGCTTCAGAGTTCACCTTGAAGGAAAGCGCGGGATCGATCTCTGCCAGAGGCAGTGCTGCCTCATAAGCTGCGTTCTGGGCATCGTCTCTCTCTGTGGTCACTACAGGAACAGTAGTTGCCTCAGTGGAAGGAAGGAATGTCAGCATCTGATTCAGACCCTTATAGTTGCCTGCAAGAGCTTCATCCTCCAGATCCAGCTTAACAACTCTGCCCTGGTCATCCAGCTCATAGTTGATACCTTCCAGACCGAACTGGGTCAGAACCTGCATCTCAGGATCGCTCAGCTTGTCAAGGATGGTCAGAGCCGCCTCGATCTTCTCGGGAGTATCCAGAGTAGATGCGGACAGAGTGAAGAATCCGTTGTAACCTGCAGTAGCCAGAGTGTGGCCGTTAACAGCGCCGTACAGAACCATGGAAGCATCCTTGGAAGGATCTACTACGGAAGGAGTCTTGGTCTCTTCTGCCACAAAGTAGTTCCAGATTCTCTTACCGGAATCAAGCACGTCAATAAACACGCCGTTTTCACCCTTCTTACATCCCTCAGACCAGGAATCGGTTCCTCTGGAAGGCCAGTCCTGAGGCATAAGCTCCTCCTCATAGAGCTTCTTGATGTACTCAACCGCCTCAAAATACTCGTCCTGCATCCATACGGGAACCAGCTGGCCGTCTACTTCTGCCCAGCTGTTGCCACATCCGAACCAGGTCTGGATAATGTCGAAAGGACCGGTATAGTTAGTCATTTCCATAGGATATGTGCAGAAACCTTCGTGCTTGTCATTACCGTTCTTCATAGCTACCAGCATGTTGTATACATCTTCAGGAGTAGCGTTCTCAGGAAGCTCTACGCCAAGAGCCTCTGCCCAGTCCTGACGATAGGAAAGACCATAACGGCCTACCACACGGCAGCGGGGAAGTGCGATCAGATGACCGTCTACGGTCAGGTTTGCCGCAACTGCCTCGGACATCTGGGAAAGGTTGGGATACTTGGCACTGTCCCAGATATAGTCATTCAAGTCAACGAATGCGCCGTCCTTTGCGGCACGCACTACGTCACCTGTCATGGTTCCGCCGTAAGACATGATCATGGGCATGGTCTTAGGGCTCGCAAAAGCCAGTGAGTTGGTCTCTGCCAAAGCATCGTTCATTACCCATGTAACTTCGATGTCATGACCTACATAATCCTCAACCTGCTGGAAGATCTGCTCTGCATACTCACCTACATTATTGTTACCTGCATTCAGGTCGATCAGGCTCCATGTAATGGTCTGACGCTCGATAGGTGCTGCCGCATCGCTTCCTGCAGAAGAACCTGCATCCGCCTGCTGGCTGGAACCTGTATCTGCCTGGCTGGAACCGGATGTGGATGCTGCCGATGAAGAAGCATCATCACCACCGCCGCCGCAAGCTGCAAGACCGAGAGTCATAGCAGAAGCAAGCGCCAAGGCAAATACCTTGCTTAAACTTTTTCTTTTCATTCTAATCCTCCTTGTTTCTTATTTCTTTTTGAAAAAGAAATTAATTTATGATAACGGGAAATCCCGTGATCACCTGAATATCAGACCGGCCTGACCAAACCGGCGTCAGTCCGTCTTTCCGTACAGGGCTGCCGGATCAGCATCCCTGCTGTGCGGCAAAACACCTTAACCCTTCACCGCGCCTACCATAACGCCCTTTGTAAAGTACTTCTGAACGAAAGGATAAACGATCAGAATCGGCACAGTCGCAATTACGGTACATGCCATCTTCACTGCCTTGTCAGGCGGAGCACCGAACATATCATAATCCAGCACAGTATCCGAAACCTTCGATGACAGCAGGATAATGGAACGCAGCTGGATCTGGATCGGATACTTCTCCGGAGTGGAGAGGTAGATCATGGAATTAAAATAGTCATTCCAGAATCCCACGCCATAAAACAGGGATATGGAAGCTATAACAGGCTTGGACAGAGGAAGCGCTACCTTTGCAAATATCTGCAGATCGTTGGCTCCGTCCATATAAGATGCCTCATCCAGTTCCACCGGCAGTCCCTGAAAGAATTTCTTGATAATGATCATATTGAAAGGATTGATCAGGCCGGGAAGGATCAAAGCCCACCAGCTGTCCAACAGACCGTAAGCCTGAAATACCAGATAGGAGGGAATCATACCGCCGCCGAACAGCATGGTGAAAATAACCATATTCATGAGCCAGTTGCGCCCTCTGAAATGAGACTTGGACAGGGGATACGCAAAAGTCAGTGAAAATACCATACAGCAGAAAGTTCCCAGTGCCGTCAGAAGAACGGAATTCTTCAGACCTCTCAAAATATTTGCTGTCTCGATCGCATAGCGATAAGCATTGATGGACCACACACTGGGTATGATAAAGAATGATTTCTCCGTCAGTTCCTTCTCAGTCGCAAAGGAGCCTGCAAGCACATATAAGAACGGCAGCACGGTACTCAACGCGATCAGTCCCAGCACAACATAAATAATCACATCTACAATACGGTCGCCGGTACTCTTGCGGACCTTGGCGCCCTCTTTTACTTTGTGTTCTTTTGCCATGTGTCACACCCTCCTTCCTAATACAATCCGCTCTCGCCGAAAGCTTTTGCTACCCGGTCAGCGGTGATCACCATGATCATGCCGACCACGGATTTAAACATACCCGCAGCGGATGAGAACGAATACATACCGCTTCGGATACCCTTCGTATATATGTAGGTGTCAAACACTTCCGCTCTGGCAAGGTTCAGATCGTTTCTCATCAGGAAGATCTGCTCATAGCCTGTGTTCAGGATGCTTCCCACACGCATGATCAGCATCATGACGATAGTTCCCCTGATCGCAGGAAGCGTGATATGCCACATCAGTCTCCAGCGTCCCGCGCCGTCCACTCTGGCTGCCTCATACAGTTCCTGATCCACGCCGGACAGTGCCGCCAGGAATACAATGGTGCCGTAACCTGTCTCACGCCAGATATCCTGTCCTACGATCAATCCCCAGAAAGCAGAGGATTTCTGCAGAATATCAAAGGACTGTCCACCGGATATGGCTCTGTAAATGACATTGAAAACACCATCTGTCACATTGAACAGCTGATAGGTCAGGCTGGCTACGATAACCCAGGATACGAAATGAGGGATATACACCAGCGTCTGTACCACTCTCTTGTAACCGTTATGCCTTACTTCATTCAGAAACAGAGAAAGGATGATCGGTGCAGGGAAATAAAAGATCAATTGCAGTAAACTGATTCCCAGAGTGTTTGTAAGCAGCTTCATGAAATCATTGTTGCTGAAAAATTTCTGGAACTGTCCAAATCCCACCCAGGGACTGGCCCACATACCTTTAAACGGAGAATACTCTTTAAATGCGATGACCAGACCGCCCATAGGAATATAGCGGAACATGATAAAATAGATAAATCCCGGAAGCAATAAAAAATACAGCCATTTGTGCTGCACCATATATTGCCAAGTGCTTTTACGCTTTGGCACGATCACCTGTCCATTGGAAAGAGTGATCGCACCTTTTTGTTTCTTAACTTTCTCTGCCATAGGAAACCACCTTTCATTGTTAATCACAAATGAGACAACGATCACACGATTTCACGCATTCGGTGTCTCATTTATTTAACAAAAATTTTAGTCTCCTTTTAGCAATTACGTCTATAATCACCTTATTGACTCAAAGGCCCCTTTGTTGAAACCTTTCAATATTTGTTTTAATTTCGCCCCTTTTTTTGTGCAAAGCAAAAAAATAATCATTAAATTTATTTTTTTATTTCAAAAATAAATTTAATGATTATTCAAAAAGACAGCATATATTTAGTACAATTTGCGGAACTTCCCGGGTGTCATGCCGGTACTCTTGCTGAAAAAGCGAATAAAATTCTGAGCATTTGTATAGTTCAGCGTTGATGCAATCTCTGCAACGGTCATATTGGTATTCAGTAAAAGCCTCTTTGCCTCTTCCAGTTTATATTCTTCCAAAAAATCACTGAATGTCTTTCCCCTCTCCGTCTTTAATATCTTCCATATATATGTGGTGTGAACTCCCAATTTTTCTGCACATTCTGCAAGTGATATATCCCCTCTCCTGTCACGGATCAGCTGCTCGATATCCTCCAGCAAGGAATAAGACCGTTTCTCCATCAGCCTGCTGCGGGCCTCCAGGATCGGATCAATCAGATTCTTTTTAATATATCTTCTTTCCCGCGAGGGTTCCAGCACTTCCAGCAATTCATCGTAAAGTCTGCGGAACCCGTCGGGATATAAATTCTCCACATCCACCCTGATCTCCAATGCCGTAAGCAGGATTGTGTCCACAAAACGGAGGACATACACCATCATTTCATCCTGGTCATAGTTTTCCTCTGACAGATAACGGAAAAAATCATTCGTGGCCATATAGCATTGAGCTTTATCCATATTCTTGATCCCTGACTGCATCTTTTTCTCGTAGGCAGCATCATAAGGAGCTTCTGAGGAAGAAAGACCCGAAAGATAAAAATGACAATCTTCCAAATTATCGGCAGCAGCCTGACTGTCGGAACCTGATCTGGTCAGAGCATTAACGCTCTCCCGATATGCCATGCTCAGCTGCCTGGGATCCTCATGAGCAGCACTTACTCCCAACAGCAGCTGATAGCCGCATACAGCTTCCGAAAATCTCTGCAGTTCCGCGTAGTACTCCCGTATCTTCTCATGAATCAGCTCTTCATTTTCATCACCAAGGATTGCAACAATGGCACAGGTATTATAGACCGGCGGCATCCATGTAAGCTTTTTCAGCTGTTCCGGCATCTCATCCACAAGCTTAAGGCAGATGGCATCCTCCTGAATATTGCTCTGCGTCTCCTCCTCTTGTCTCAAATTCAACACAGCCACCACTGTGGCAAAACACTGCGGCGAATCCAGGTTAAAATCTTTTACATATTCATCATATTCCTCCCACAGCGAAATATCTCCACGAATAAGACGCATCGCAAAGACTTCCTTAAGCTTGTCCTGCTTCTGCCGCATCATCCTTCGCAGTTCCTGACTGTCATCCTTCAGCGCGATCAGGCTTTCACTGAGAAATTCCAGTTCATTTTTCCCCGGAAGCTTCTGCCTCAACTCTGGATCCACAGATCTTAACAGCCTGTCAACAGGG
>CAMWWF010000025.1 GCA_947177885.1 uncultured Lachnospiraceae bacterium | reverse complement strand
ATGTGGAGGTCCTGGCAACCGTGGACGGGCGCATTGTGGCGGCCGGACAGCAGAATCAGCTGGCGACGGCTTTTCACCCGGAACTGACGGAAAGCGTGAGGGTGCACCGCTTCTTTCTGGATATGGTGGGGCGGAAGAATATGATCCATACGCCGCAGAATGCTTTGAGAAGGGAGACATATTTATCCGGGAGTTGGATGTGAATGCCGAAACATCTGAGGTGAAGGATTCCCTGCAGTATCTGAAAAAAGCGGATGGTACGCAGATAATACTGATGCAGGCTGCCGTTATTTATGATGTGGCACCATACGAACCGTCAGAAGAGATGGCCCGGCTTATGTATGGTGCGGAGGAGACATTTACGGTGATCGCAGATCCGGGGACGGATTTGTAGGAAACAAATACAGTCCATCTGACGGGCAAGAGCAGATTTATTTACGGAAAAGGAGAATATTGTATGGAACATATTTTGGAAATGTGCTGTCCTGCGTCCTGGTGGCATGATCTGTGGCGGGAAGGTCTGGTAACAGGCAACGGATTTACGGGAGCCAATCTGTACGGCGGAGCAAAAAGGGAAATTCTGCAGTTAGGACGGCATGACTTCTGGTATAACGGAGTGCAGGAGGAGGTTCCGGATGTGCGGGACGCGTTTATCCGTCTCCGCAGGAAGATGGATGAGGGTCGTTTCGCGGAAGCAAGCTGGGAGATCGTAAATGCATTGAAGGAAAAGGGCTATGGTTCCCGTCTGGAGGCACACCTTCCGGTGGCTGATCTGATCACAGAACAGGCGCCTGTGAAGGGTTTTCGTGCCTTTAAGCGTCAGCTGGATATGGAACGGGCCGTTGCCAGCCAGCAGTGGACGGACGGCGGCATAAGGATGCGCCGGGAAGTGTTTGTATCCCGGGCGGAGGATATGGTGGTATACCGTCTGACCGCAGCGGAGGCCGGAGAGGCCGGAGAGCTGTTGGACTATAAGCTGGAGCTGAGAGCCCATTGCAACGAAGGGGAACAGCCGGGCGAGGCAATACAGGCTGTCTGGGATTCTTCTGTAACGGAAGCGGTCTGTGAAGATGAACACACCGCTTATCTGTATTTTTATTCACAGAGGGATGACCGGCCTGCGCAGAAAGATTTACAGACGAACGAACCGTTTGTACAGAAAGAATCACAGCAGGACGGAATGTATATGCAGAAAGGCTTCGGAGCGGTTGCCAGGATTTCCGTTGCGGAGGGCAGACTGGAGCTGTCCGGCAGTAAGGTGAGAGTACATGCCGCGGAGCAGATACTGGTCATTATAATGTTATATGTGGATGAGGAAAGAGAGCATGCATGGCGCAGGCTGCATGACAGGTTAGCAGAGAATAAGGAAAGCTATGAGGAGCTGCTGTCAAAGAGCGCCGCTCTGCACAGCGCTCTGTACCACAGCGCGGAGTTTACTCTGGGAGGGGATGAGCGGACAGAATGGAGCAGAACCAACGAGGATCTGGTAATGGAGGCTTTTTCCGACAGACAGTCCCCGGAACTGATCGAAAAGCTGTGGCGCTACGGAAGATACTGTTTCTCTGCGGAAGCAATCCGGAGGCGAATCCATTTCCTCTCTATGGGCTCTGGGGAGGCGGCTATCAGTTACAGTGGTGCCACAATATGGCCAATGAAAATCTGCAGATGATTTACTGGCACAGTCTGTGCGGTAATCTGA
Source organism: uncultured Lachnospiraceae bacterium (assembly GCA_947177885.1). Next base: position 13,976 of record CAMWWF010000025.1, on the reverse strand, counting down.
TCGATTACAATCAGGCGGTTTTCCGGTATATGAATGACAGGATTCCTGCTTTTAAAAAGAATGCCCGACAGATATTCGGGATTGACGGGATCTATATGACGGCGGGAACCACACCGGGGGTATCCTCGCCGACACAGGTGGTTCCGGTCATTATCAACTGGGTAGGGGCGGCAGGCTGGATCGCGCAGCATTATTATCAGTATTTCCTGTATACCAGGGATATGGAATATGCACGCAGTGTTCTGCTTCCCTATATGGATGGCGTGGCTGCCTTTTATGAAGGATTTGTGCAGTTTACCGCGGAGGAAGGGGGCGGGGAAAGGATCCGGTTCTATCCCAGTGTCTCCCCGGAGAATACGCCGCAGAATTTCATGCCGCCGGAGGGGATACAGATGGCGCATCCCATGCCTACCACTATCAATTCCACCATTGATCTGTCCATAGTAAAGGAATTTTTTACAAATATGCTTGCCCTCAGTGAATTTATGGAAAAGGACTGCTTTCCGCAGGAGAGGATTGACAGATGGAAAAGGATACTGCATTCCATACCGGAATTTAAGGTCAACAGGGAAGGGGCGATCAGGGAATGGCAGGAGGATATTTTTGAAGACCGGTATGATCACAGGCATTTGTCCCATATTTATCCGGTATTTCCGGGGCATGAGCTGTATCCGGAGAAGGACGGAAAAAGGACGGAGGCATATGAAAAGGCTGTCAATCTGCGCAGGATAGATGCTCAGACCGGATGGTCCATGGCCCATATGGCGACGATCCATGCCCGCCTGCGCAATGGCGATGCGGCCATGGAATGTCTCGACAATATGGCAAAAAGCTCTCTGCTGCATAATTTCTTTACCCTGCACAATGACTGGAGAGGAATGAACATTTCCCTGACCATGGATCCTGCGCCGGTGCAGCTGGATGCCATCATGGGGTATGTGAATGCGGTTCAGGAGATGCTTCTGTATGCGGCTCACGGGTATATTGCGCTGCTGCCCGCACTGGAGGAAAGATTCTTTACCGGGGAGGTGAAGAATTTCCGGTACAGCGACGGACTGATCCACATGAAGTGGAATGTGGGGAAAGGGGAATTTGTCTGTGAGATCGTTCCCGTCAGACCTCACGGGGTACAGGTGGTTCTGCCTGATTTCGTGGAACAGGTGAAATGGGAAGGAGTCGGTGAGGGAGATGTCATCGGACTGCGGAAGAAGGTATGGGAGTTGAGGCTTGTGGAGAAAACAGTGCGGCTGGAGCGGGTTTGACAGGAAGGTACAGCGGAAAGTATGTCCATGCCGGATCAGCCTCTTTTTCGGAACTGCAGCGGAGTAATGCCTGCATACAATTTAGACATCTGTACAAAATGAGCGCTGTCGTTGAAGCCAACGGCGGCGCTTGATCTGTTCCATGCTCAGAGAGCTGTGCAGGCAGCAGGAAATTTGCCTGTTGACGGGTTACCGGAGCGGACGGCAAGTAACAGTTCAGACAGGCCACTTAATTGTAACTCCAAAAATTCCATACAAATTTTATTTTCCATCCACTTCCTATGTAAATAAGGACGTAAGCTATATATAACAGACTTGCGCCCTGATCTGCTTACTATTTAGCTGCCTGCTGCTTGTTCTTTGATCTCGTCAATATCTGTAAGATTTACGCCTAAAGAAGTTAATACTGCTTTTAAGGATTTATAATCCTTTTTTAAACCCTCATATGTTTCTGTAGCGTTTTCTTTTTTAGCATTTTTCATATGAGCTTGCACTTTTTGGAAATCATTTACTGCTCTTTCAATAATTTCACCGTCGCTTGGCATAGGTTCACTTCCAGACCAGACTATGAAAAAGTTGTTATCTTGTTGTGCTTAGTATACTATAATCCGGGGGCAAAACATGCTACGGAGTCCATTGACAAAGGGAAAGTATGGAAATATATTTATAAGAAGGGAGTTGTAGTTAAACAGAAGTTCTCCCAAACTGGAAATGGAGGAGGTCATAAAATTGAAACAACGAATTCTGTCAGCTGCCCTGGCGCTGTGCCTGTTCTTTTCTTACCGGACAGTGGCGCTTGCCTGGGAGGAAGGTCTTTCGCCCCAGGAAGACATTCTTACAGAAGAATCTACATCCGAACTGAGTACCCGTGACAGTGCGTTCCCTACCCCGGCGGAGGCCTATGAGGCCATGATTGCATTGAAGGATCAGGAGGGGTATCAGGAGGGAACGACCTGGACCAACGATACACCTTATCCGGACGCGGCAGGAGGATATTATCAGTGGAAGGGCGGAACTCTTGACGGAGTGAACATCGTCGCCGCAGGCTGTGTCGCCTTCGCTTTTACACTCAGCGATGCGGCATTTGGCAGTCTGCCGGCAAGGATGTATGAGGAAGGAGCCTTTGCCTTTGAGGATATCAAAGCGGGAGATATCCTGCGGGTAAACGGCGATAGCCATACGGTGATCGTACTCAGCGTGAGTGACGCGGGCGTGACCGTTGCCGAAGGAAATTACAATAGTACCGTCCATTGGGGACGGGCAATACCCAGGGACGAGGTAATGAATACTGCCAGCCATTATATCACCCGCTACCCGGAGGGATATGTTCCGCCGGATGATCCCACGGCCAACGAGATCGTTGACAGCGGGTCTCTTGACGGCGGGCTTGCCTGGCAGTTGACCGGGGCGGGGACGCTGACTATCTCAGGCAGCGGAGCCATGCCGGATTTTGGCAGTGCCGGAGAGCAGCCGTGGAACGCATACGGCAGCCGGATCCGGAAGGTGGTTATCGAAGATGGCGTTACCGGTATCGGGTCCTGTGCCTTTTGGGACTGTGCGATTTTCAGTGCGGAGATCTCTTCCAGTGTGACAGTGATCGGAAACAGCGCTTTCCGCGGATCTTCGCTCCTTTCCGTGACCATTCCTTTCGGCGTGAAGACCATCGGAGACAGCGCTTTCCGTGAGTGTCCCAGCCTGATTTCGGTGACCGTTTCCGAAGGAGTGGAAACCATCAGCCAGAATGCTTTCAGGAGCTGCGCAGCTCTCGACTCCATAACTCTGCCGGCCAGTATCGGAGAGGTTGGGGACGGCGCATTTTTTCAATGTCAGGCAATGAAAAGCGCGACGTTTGCCGCCGGCAGTAAACAGGTAAAGCTGGGCGATAATCTGTTTACGCAATGCTACGAGCTGGCGGGCGTAACACTGCCCCGGAGCATAGACCGCATTGGCGAGGGGATGTTCCAGAACTGCCTTAAGCTTACCGGAATTGAGATTCCCCAGGGCGCACAGAGCATAGGAGGGTCGGCATTTGCTTCCTGCTCGAGCCTGACTGCCATGGTGATTCCGGACAGTGTGACATCCATAGGAATAGCGGCATTTGGAGCCTGTCCTCTGTTGACGGATATATATTTTACCGGTACCGAAGCGCAGTGGAACAGCATAAGTAAAATAGGCGATACGGCATCGGAAGTGTCAAAGATGACGATACATTACGAATATCAGCCTGACTCGACCACGCCATCGGAACCTGAAACGCCGCCCGGGCAGACATCTGCCCCGGAGACAGGGATTCCCTTTATCGACGGCGGATCCGGTCAGGAAGGCTGGGACGCGATCCGGGAAGAGGCTGCCAACGCTTCGGAAGGGGAGATCAGGGTAAATATGAATGGCGCATGTGTTGTGCCCGGAGATGTGATCGACAGCGTGAAGGGACAGGATGTTACGGTTTCCTTTGATATGGGAAACGGGATCGTCTGGTCTGTAAACGGCAGGAATGTTACGGCGGATCATGCGGGGGATGTGGATCTTTCCGTGCAGGTGGGAATATCAGCCATCCCGCAGGATCTTGTGAACAATGTGGCGGTGGGCCGCCAGGCGACACAGCTTGGCCTTGCTCACAATGGTGATTTCGGATACAGCGCCGTACTCAAGATCGACGTAGGGGCAGCCAATGCGGGATGTTATGCAAACCTCTACCATTATAATGAAAGCGCCGGCAGGCTTGATTATGTGACGGCAGATCAAATAGACGGAAACGGGATTGCGGAACTGACATTTACACATGCCTCGGATTATGTCATTGTCATTGAGGGTGATGATGAGGAGGATGACTCCCATGAGACGCCCTCCGAAGGTGACGGCGGATCGGCATCCGGTGACAGCGGTTCACGAGGGGCAGGAGTGCGGTCTCCGAAGACCGGTGAAGGATTCCGGGATGAAGGATTGCCGTATGAAGGAAACGGTACGGGCATTTTATGGCTGCTGTTGACCGGAGCTGTGGGAATGGCCGCGGCCTTGAAACGCAGACACCAATGAGGGCACAGGTACGCTTTGCCCATGGCTTCGCCGGGACATTCCGGGCACTGTGTGAGTGCCGGACATCTGTCCCGGCGATCATTAATTTGTAACAGTGCAGACAGGTCATTGAGCTGTCCGCATTAAATCAGATGAAAGGAAATAGTCGTTCGGTCACTTTACAGGTATCAAATCAAAGCGGGACGGCTGTTTCCTCTTTTTCCTGCTTCTAACACTTTCATATACGCACTAGAGCGTGTTTGAAAAATCATTCCCCCGGTCTGCACGCCCCACTTCGCGGCCTGCTGCGCCCCGATTTGGTCACCGTAGCCCCACTACGCCTCCCAAATTGGGTCTTGCATCCCACAAAGTGTGACGCACACCCCAGGGAAAGCATTTTTCAAACACACTCTGGAAATGTGACAGTTCAGTGATTCATCTGAACTGCTGCGTGGAAATATGGAAAAACCATTTCCTAAAAGTAGCATAAATGGCAGGAACCGCATGATCACGGAGTTCTGTAGGAATATGGACAGTTGAAAAAACATTGAAACAGACAAGATTTAAGGATTCTTTAATAATTAGCATACTATAATAAAGCCACAACGAAAACACGGTAAAGCCGGCAGGTCCGGTCGCATATGGAATGCTCTTACGGACATTCTCTAATTTTCAGAGCTTGCGGGCGTTTATTGTGAGATAGCCTCCCGGAATCTTCCCGCAAAATCAGGCACAAGGAGATTCCGAGAGTCTGTTGGATGCGAAAGGAGTGGTGAAATGTATATACGGATCCTGAGAAAAGATCTGAAGCGCAAGAAGACAATGAACATCATCATGTTGATCTTCATTATCCTTGCGGCAACATTTGTTGCAAGCAGCGTCAACAATATGATCACGGTGGTGACGGCGCTGGATGACTATTTTGAGTTGGCGGAGGTGCCGGATTACTGGTATGCCACGCCCTATGAGAGCGAGGCCGAACGCTTTGCGGAGTTTGCGGCGGATAACGGCTATGAACTGAAAACGGCGGAGTTGATCCAGATCGATCCCCAAAATATTTCCGTAAGCGGAAAAACCTTTGATTACGGCAATTCTGTGTCGGTTGCAACGCCTTACGGCACGAAGGTCTTTGATGAGAATGAGCAGGAGATCCTGCACGTTAACGACGGAGAGATCTATGTCACAAATGAAATCTTCCGGTCCGAAGAAAACGATTTCTACAATGGCTGCACCATTGAGATCGATACCGTAACAGGCAGAAAGGAATTTATCCTCAAAGGTTATACAAAGGATGCGTTTTACGGCTCGCCGATGATGGGTATGACCAGATTTCTTGTCAGCGAGAATGACTATAAACTGTTTGATGATCCTGACAAAACCATGTTTTATTCGCTGTCTGTTTATACGGAGGATGAGGACTATGTGGAAAAGGTAAATCAATTTGATCTGAAAGCCGCCGTGAATGTGGATTATGCCACGATCAAAATGGTGTATGTCATGGACACTCTGATCGCGGCAGTGATCCTTGTGGTAAGTATCTGTCTGATCCTGATCTCCATGGTGATCCTTCGTTTTACCATTCATTTTACATTGAGCGAGGAATTCCGTGAGATCGGGGTGATGAAGGCCATCGGGATTCCCGACGGTAAGATCCGCGGACTCTATATTGTGAAATATCTCTCCATTTCCGCAGCCGGCGCGGCGGCAGGTCTTATTCTGAGCGTTCCTTTCGGCAATCTGCTGATCAAAAGTGTGTCGAACAACATTATCATATCGGGGGGAAACCGGTTTTATCTGAATGTTGTGTTTGCGGCGGTAACTGCGGCGGTTGTGGTTCTGTTCTGCTATTTCTGCACAGGGAAAGTGAAAAAGTTTTCTCCCATCGATGCCATCAGAAACGGTGAGACGGGAGAACGTTATACCAGAAAGGGAATACTCCGTTTAAGCAGATCCGCCCTTGCTCCTGCGCCCTTTATGGCTTTAAACGATATTCTGAGCGGGATAAAAAGATATCTATCCATGATACTGATCTTTACCATTGGGCTGCTGCTGATCATTATTCCTGTAAATACCATAAACACGCTGCAGTCGGAAAGGCTTCTCACCTTTTTCAATATGGCGGAATGCGACCATGTCATCACGCAGGAGCTGCTGTTTTCTTCCAACGGGCGCAACAAAGATATGATCGATGAAAATTTGGATGCGGTCAGAAGGGTTCTGCAGGATCATCAGATAGAAGCCGATATTTTTCAGGAGATCATGTTCCGGTTTACCGTTTCAAAGGGGGATAAGAAGAGCTCTTCCCTTGCCTTCCAGGGAACAGGACAGGTAACTGCAGAACAGTATTCCTACCTGGAAGGAACGCCCCCGCAGAACGGGAATGAAGTGGCTTTGAGTTATGTGACCGCGGGTAAGATCGGAGCAGAGATCGGAGATGAGGTAGAGATCAGCATGGGGGACGAAATAAGGCGATATACCGTGTGTGCCATTAACCAGTCCATGAATAATATGGGAGAGGGAATCCACTTTTATCAGGGAGAGGATATAGATTATAACCTTGCGGCGGGAAGCTTTGGCGTGCAGATCTCCTACAGAGACAACCCCGACCGGGGATCCCTGGAAGAGAGGAAGGAGCTGCTGAAAGAAGCATTTCCGGAAGATGAAGTCTACACGGCGGGAGAATATATCAGTTACATGATCGGCAATGTGGCGGAACAGATCGAAGGGGTGAAAAAGCTGATCCTGGGGATCATTCTCTGCGTCAACATCCTGGTCTCGGTGCTTATGGTGAAAAGCTTTCTCACAAAGGAAAGGGGAGAGATCGCAATGCTGAAGGCCATGGGATTTCACAATTCTTCGCTGGTCGCATGGCAGTCCCTGCGCATTGGAATCGTGCTGTTGGTCTCGGTTCTGATCGGCATAGCGGTTTCCACACCGCTTTCCAGGCTGACGGTAAGTCCCATATTCCGAATGATGGGGGCGTACAGTATTGCATTTGAAATTGTGCCTTTGGAGGTTTATGTGATCTATCCGCTGATCCTGCTTGCGGCGACTGTTCTGGCGGCGGCTGCCGGAGCGCTGCAGCTGAGGAAGATTTCCGTCTCGGAGACGTCTGGTGTGGGGTAGCGGCCTCAGCGTAGCCGCCGTTACGTCTGCGTTTGGGAAGCAACACTCTCAGAAAATATTTTGCGAAAAACATCAGGGTATTTAGTTTGGATTATATTTAAGCATTTTTTGAACGCGCTCTAAGTTTCACACCGGGAAATGCCTGAAACATGGCATTTCTCATCCGGAGCTGAAATGCCTCCGGAGGGATCGATCCGCATGGAGGCAACATGAAAAGGAAGCGGTTTTGAAACAAATTGCTGCGGCGCGGCAATGGCATAAAAACAGTATTTGTCTGACAGGGCTCGGCTCCGGGAGACACAATCATGTGAGCATTGACGGACGCCGGCGGTGGTAACGCCTCTGTCCGTTCAGGAAGTGGATGTGGAGCCGGAATAGGAAAAGCAGCAATGGAAATAAGAACAGGAGAATATAAGATCATGGAAAATATATTGGAAGTTAGGAATCTCTGCAAGACATACATCACGAACAAGAGGCAGAACAATGTGCTGAAAAACGTAAATTTCACTGTCAAATCGGGGGAGATGGTGGCGGTCATGGGGCCTTCCGGTTCGGGAAAATCTACGCTTTTATACGCGGTTTCCGGTATGGATTCCATCACCGCAGGCCGGGCGGAGTTCTGCGGAAGGGATATTGCAAAGCTTAATGCCGGAGAGCTTGCGGATCTGCGGCTGAATGAGATGGGATTTATCTTCCAGCAGATGTATATGCTGAAAAATCTGACCATACTGGATAATATCATCCTGCCGGCCTGCCAGTCCGGGAAGCTTGCAGAGAGCCGCCGTGATACGGTAAAGCGGGGACAGGATCTGATGCGCAAGCTGGGGATCATCGAAATCGCCGATAATGATATCAACGAGGTTTCGGGAGGGCAGCTGCAGAGAGCCTGCATCTGCAGGAGTATGATCAACAGACCCCGGATGATCTTCGCCGACGAGCCAACAGGCGCGCTGAACCGTACCTCCTCGGAAGAAGTCATGGAGGAACTGGCGAAGATAAATGGTGAAGGAACCACCATCATGCTTGTGACCCACGACGTAAAGGTGGCAGCAAAGTGCACAAGGGTGCTGTATATAGTTGACGGGAATATCAGGGGGGAATATAATTTAGACAGATATACACCCTCCCGGCTCCGGGAGCGGGAGAGAGCGTTGAACAATTGGTTGATGGAAATGGGCTGGTAAGAGACGGTGATCGATATTTTGATTGTTGAGGACAACAAAGAACTGGCGGAACTGCTGTGCGACTTCCTGCGGGCGGAGAATTACATGGTAAGCGTTGCCGCCACCGGGGAAAAGGCCTTGTCATTGTATGAAAAATACAGTGCAAGGCTTATTGTACTGGATATCATGCTTCCCGGACTTGACGGATTTGCATTATGTGAGAAAATCCGCAAAAAAAGCGATGTGCCGATACTGATCGTAAGCGCAAAGACCACAAAAGAGGACAAGCTGAAAGGTCTTTTGAACGGTGCGGACGATTATATTGAGAAACCCTATGACATAGATATTATGCTGGCAAAGATCAGTGGGATCTTCAAGCGCAGATACTCCCTGGATGAACTGATCTGTGACAACCTGCGCTTCAACAGGATCACCCGGACCGTGTATAAAAATGACACGCCCATCGAACTGACGGCAAAGGAATTTGATCTGCTTCTGCTTCTCGCTGAAAACCGGGGAAAGATTCTTTCCAAGGATTATCTGTTTGACAGGATCTGGGGGAGCGACAGCTTTTCCGAGCAGCAGACACTGACTGTCCATATAAAGTGGATCAGGCAGAAAATAGAGAATGATCCGAAAAAACCGCAGAAGATCCTGACGGTATGGGGCGTGGGGTATCAATTTGTATGAAAGCATTCCGGAAAATCTTTGGGGCGGTTGTGGGGCTGATCCTGTGTGTCTTTGCAGCCGCAAATATCATAATATATAACCTTGATACCACCGGAAGCGGCAGACCGTATCGGGTGGAGATCGAAAGGCTGGCTTTGACCATCGAAGAGAAGGGATTGGAAAATGTGGATCTTTCAGACTGTGAATACGTGGTGCAGGCAGAAAGGATTGACGGTCAGTTCCGGGATACGGGAAACGATCATTCCGTCAGGGAGATAGACGGGGAACTGTACCGATTTGACTATGTATATGAGAACCGCAGCGGTAAGAAAAGGCTGACAGTTACCGTAAATGTGCTCCTGTGTATCATGTCGGCGGCCGTTATCGCTGTTCTGGTCTATGTGCGCAATAAAATCCTGTTCCCCTTCGAGCAGCTGACCGACGTTCCCTATGAGCTTGCAAAGGGGAATCTCACTGTCCCGGTGCAGGAAAGCAGGAGCCGTTTCTTCGGCAAATTCGCATGGGGGATGGATCTGCTCCGGGAAAATATGGAGGAACAGAAACAGAGAGAGCGGATATTCCGGAAAGAGAACAAAACGCTGCTCCTGTCCCTCTCCCATGATATCAAGACGCCCCTTTCCGCCATAAAGCTCTACGCGGACGCATTGAGAAAAAATCTGTACTCCGATCACGGAAAGCAGGCGGAGATCGCAGGGAAAATAAAGCGGAAGGCGGATGAGATCGAGGAATATGTCTCCCGGATCATTGCCGCGTCCAGGGAAGACTTCATAAGTCCGGAGGTGGAGAACTCCGAGTTCTATCTCTCGGATCTGATGGGGAACATCCTGAATTATTATGTGGAAAAGCTGGCACAGCGGAAGACGGAATTTCACACCGCGGAATATGGGAACTGCCTGCTTGCGGGGGATCTTGACCGCAGCGTGGAGGTTCTCCAGAATATCCTGGAAAATGCCATAAAATACGGTGACGGACATGAGATAACGATTCATTTTGCGGAGGAAGAAAACTGTCAGCTCATCACCGTAAAAAGCAGCGGATGTACCCTTACGGAAGATGAGCTGCCCCATATTTTTGACAGCTTCCGGCGGGGAGCCAATGCCCGGAACATACAGGGCAGCGGCCTGGGACTGTATATCTGCAGACAGCTGATGCACAGAATGAACGGGGAAATCTTTGCGCAGATCGCTGACGGAAGCATGCTGGTCACGGTTGTGTTTGGAATGGCGGGCTGAATCGGCCTGTCACAAAGTCGCTTATGCACAGAGAGGATGCCTGTATACCCTCATGGGCAGCGCAGAAATGGAGATCAGATATGACGTTACAACAGTTAAAATATATTGTCGCTGTAGCAGAGACAGGAAATATTACAGAAGCTGCCGGAAGACTGTTTGTCTCACAGCCCAGTCTCACAAATGCGATCAGGGAACTGGAAAGTGAAATGCAGATAACCATTTTCCGGAGAACCAATAAAGGGGTCGTGGTCTCCAATGAGGGAGAGCTGTTTTTGTCCTATGCAAGACAAATATTAGAGCAGACGAGCCTTCTGGAAGAAAAATTCAAAAGCGCAGATAAACAGAGTCCCCGCTTTTCCGTATCCTGTCAGCACTATTCTTTTGCGGTAAATGCTTTTGTGGATGTTATACGAGAATTTGATGCCGACAAGTACGATTTTACTTTGCGGGAAACACAGACCTATGAGATCATAGAAGACGTAAGCAGACTGAAAAGTGAAATTGGAATTCTGTATACATCTTCCAAAAACGAGGAGATCCTGTCGAAGCTGATAAAACAGAACGGACTGAAGTTCGAGGAATTGTTTGTCGCAAAGCCTCATGTGTTCATATGCTCCAATCACCCATTGGCAGGCAGGGAGGTGCTGGAGCTGAAAGATCTGGAGGAATACCCATACCTTTCCTTTGAACAGGGAGAGTACAATTCCTTTTATTTTTCGGAGGAGATATTGAGCACACTGGACAGAAATAAAAATATAAAAGTAAGGGACCGGGCCACACTTTTCAATCTGGTGATCGGATTAAACGGCTATACGGTCAGTTCTGGTGTGATCAGCAGGAAATTAAACGGGGAAAACATTATAGCCAGACCCTTACAGGTAGATGAGTATATGCGTATTGGAATGATCACGCAAAAGAATATGCCTCTCAGCAGATATGGCCAGACTTATTTGGAAGCGCTGAAAAGGCATATCGACACGAATGATGATGAATAAGGAATGAATGGGAATAGCAGCTTGAAATAGTTTGAAACTATGGCAAACTGCTAATTTTTTGTATTTTTCAAAACCGGACAGAAAGGATATACTTACGTTACAAATAAACCAATTTCAGGAGTGAAAAACAATATGATAAAGGATTTATTGAATAAAACAAAGACAAGTCTTTCTTTTGAAGTCTCCCCGCCTAAGACGGAGGACGAGTTTCAGGCTCTTTTCGGCAAATTGGATGTTCTTGCGGCTCTGCAGCCTGATTTTATGAGCTGCACTTACGGCGCGGGTGGCTCCAATGCTGGAAAGACAATTGAAATCGCATCGTACATTCAAAATCATCTGCAGATTGATACAATTGCCCATATGACGTGCGTTGGCTTCAAACAGTCTGACCTTCAGAAGAACTGTGAATTATTGGAAAAAGAAGGCATTCATTACATCATGGCACTGCGGGGTGACAGGCCGCAGGCAATGGGAGACGAGCAGTTTAACAGCAGGGAATTTTTATATGCCTCTGATATGATACGTTACCTGAAGGCCAAAACCTCCTTTACGCTTGCCGGCGCCTGCTATCCGGAGAAACATTATGAAGCTGCGAGTTTTGAAAGTGATCTGATGCATTTGAAGGAAAAGGTGGAAGCAGGCGCCGGTTTCCTTGTCACTCAGCTTTTCTTTCAAAACGATACGTTCTATCGTTTCAGGGAGCGGGCGGCGGATATCGGGATCACGGTACCTGTCTGTGCCGGTATCATGCCGGTTATCAGCGCAAGGCAGATAAGCAAAAGCATCAATTTATCCGGTTCTTCCGTTCCGAAGGAGCTTGAAAATATGATCGCCAGGTATGGCGAAAACAGGGAAGATATGCGCAAAGCCGGTATCGATTATGCCGTTCGCCAGATTCTTGATCTGAAGGAGCATGGGGTAGACGGCATACATATTTACACAATGAACTGGCCGAAAACAACAGCGGAGATCGTGGCGCAGATTTCGATTTAGAGCGTGTCAGAAAACAGCGCAAATAAAGGATGAAACGCCTTGGAAAGGGTTGGGCGCTTAAGAAAGAAGTTGTGCATGCAGATCACATCCCAAAATTCTGTTTTATTTGGAAAGTGATTGCAGTATAATGGAACCAGTGACAGATCAATAGTTTGTGAGGGTACAATTATATGGTGATCATCTATTTCTCAGGAACCGGTAATTCCAAATATATAGCGGAACAATTTGCAGAGCGAATGAACATAAAAGCATACGACATTGAGCAGGATTTGGATTTTAAAATGCTGCTGGCAGAAGAGGATACGATAGCGGTCTGTTATCCGATTTACGGCTCTGGTGTTCCACGTATAATGAGAGAATTTGTTGAAAAATACGAGAGCTGTTTCAGAACCAAAAAGCTGATCATCTTTTGTACCCAAATGCTGTTTTCCGGAGATGGAGCCAGAGCTTTTTCAAGGCTGCTGCCGGGATGCGATGAAAGGATTATCTACGCCGAACATTTTTTAATGCCGAACAATATCTGTAATTTTTTCCTGTTTCCCATAACGGAAAGAGAAAGAATCAAAAAACCGGAAAAAGCATTAAAAAAATTAGAACGGGTATGTTCAGATATTCAAAGAGGAATCGTAAAAAGGCGGGGCTGGAACATCTTTTCGGCGTTGCTTGGCAAAACACAAAATATTACCTTTCCCCAAATAGAGATGAGAGGACGAAGTTCATTTCGCACGGATGAAAACTGTGTTGCATGTGGAGCATGTGTAAAAAACTGTCCCACGCACAATTTGGAAATAGTAAGTGGAAATGTCGTACAAAAAAACAATTGTACACTTTGCTACCGCTGCGTGAACTTATGTCCGAAGCAAAGCTGCACTGTATTTCTGCACGGAAAACCTGAGAGACAATATAGGGGAGTGGCGTGTGATCGTGAAAACAGGAAGCATATGCGCCAGTGATGCAGGACAGTGCGGAGGGGCGGCAAACAAATACAAGTAAACAAAGGGACTTCCTCAATCCTTTAAAAGGCTATGACAATGGTTGTAGTCTTTTTTCATGCGTTAATTACCGTAGGGAATGAAACCATTTTCCCCAAGCAGAGAAATACCCGTCAATGGAATTCCGCAATCCAATCTCCCGACAATTAACGGAAGAAAATCATTTACCAGCACTGAAACCAATCAAGCATATCAATCAATCCATACCACAGGAGAACAAAGACCATGAACAAAAAGCAGAAACAGCAGATTTTGGACTATTACAGCACCACCGACAAATATATCCGTAGCAAGACACATTCCAATGCGCATCAGACTGTATTCACCAAAGAAAACGACAAATTCCAGTGGCTTGTGTTGGAACAGAAAAGCCAGTTCAAAGTAGAGGTAAGGCAGACCGACAATCATGGAACAGTCACTGCGAGGGATAATTACGAACTGACAAGAAATATTCCTAAGTGCGTGGGCGTGGAGCGTTTATGTGAGGGCGCAAATTTTCAGATACCTT
>CAMWWF010000024.1 GCA_947177885.1 uncultured Lachnospiraceae bacterium | reverse complement strand
CACAAAATCATATCCGCTTGATTTTACAATATTAACCGGAACTTGTAAAGCTTTTTCCACGTCGCCCACCCGCAGGTCGTCCAGAAACACGTCCTCGCCGCTGCGCAGGATATTTTCCGGAAGGAGCAGTCTGTCGCCCAGCCTTTTATCCTTTAACTGCGCCACAAGATCCTGACCGGTGATCAGCCCCGACACTGTGATCCTCTCCCCGAAGAAATAATTGGTGATCGGGTACACATGCACCCTGATATTGGGACAGGCCTCCTCCATCTGTGCTCCCATCCTCTTTATATAAGGATAGGCAAGCAATCCTGTGGCTATGGACATCTCCCCGCAGGGAACGGGATCGGGAAACCCTTTCGCCGCACGATGCTGTCCCAGTGCATCCGTGAACTCATCCGTGAGAAGCCTTAACATGCCCACGCCGTTCTCCAGCTGCAGGTATCCGTCATACCTCTCCTCCTCCGGCATCTCCATCTCCGCCAGAATATACCACTCGTCGCTTGCATGGACAAAGTGGATCCCGTATTGATCATAGCATTCCCTCTGATATCTTTCAATCAGCGCAATGACTTCTCTCGCATCCTCCCCGTCAAAAGGCTCCAGAGGATAAAGTCCTTCCCGATACTTTGACAGACCTACCGGCACCACGGAGACGCTCTCCAGATTGGGAATATATTTCATCAGCTCACGGATGCTGTACTCCAGCTCCTTTCCGTCATTCAGCCCTTTGCAGAGAACGATCTGGCCGTTCATGCGGATACCCGCCTCCATCAGCCTGTCCGCCTTTTTCAGCGCCTCTCCCGCAAAACGATTGTTCAGCATCCTGCAGCGCAGTTCCGGGTTCATGGTCTGGAACGATATATTGATGGGTGAAAGGTGATACCGGCATATCCTGTCAATATCATGGTCCGACATATTGGTGAGCGTCACATAATTCCCCTGCAAAAAGGAAAGTCTGGAGTCATCATCCTTAAAATACAGCGTGTCCCGCATTCCCGGCGGCATCTGGTCGATAAAGCAGAATACACACTTATTATGGCAGTGACGATACTCGTCCATCAGGCCATTCTCAAATTCAATGCCCAGATCCTCGTCATATTCCTTATCCACCTCCAGCAGCCACTGCTCTCCGTCCTGCTTTTCCACCAGCACTTCGATATACGTATCCTGTACCAGAAACTGATAGTCAAATATATCCTCTATCTCCGTATTGTCAATGGCGATCAGCTTATCTCCCGCCTCTATTCCCATTTCCTCCGCAATACTGCCGGGGAGAACGGTCCCGATCACATGTCCTCTCTTCATCGTCAACTCCATTCCCAACCTTCCGTACCTGATCATCTGACCGTAACGATCCCGCTCCTACGGAATCTTATGTGTTACATCTTATCTATAATTTAACCATAAATTTCTTGACGTGTCACTAGCATAATGTTATAAAATAAAAGTAGTGCCGTTCACTCATATCGGTTCAATGGCATGTGTGAACGAAAGCAGATCATCCTTTCAGCCATGAAACATAACCTGTAAACTCTCAGAATCTCTCCGCCCTCGCGGCATTCGCCAAATATACGTGCAAGCACGTCTACCTGGCCCATTGCCCGCGGGAGACCAGCCACAGAGGCAGATGCGGGGCAGATTCCGTGAGGCTGCACATTACACTTGGAGGATTACTATGCCTAATTTACGTGAACTGGAAAACGCTATGCCTGTCGCCCCTCTGAAGATCGCCGCCCTGCCCTCTGCGGAGCGCATGGGACACCGGATCAACAATTACATGGTTGAATTCCGCAAAAACATTCGCAATGATAAAGTAAAAAACGATCCCGCTTTTCACGGGTATATCGAAAATGATTATCTGGTACACTTCTCCACTCCCCGTTTCGGAAGCGGCGAAGCAAAGGCTATTTTCGACGAATCCATCCGCGGCAAGGATCTCTTTCTGCTGGTGGATGTCTGCAATCACAGTATTACTTATGAAATGAACGGTTATATCAATCATATGTCCCCCGATGACCACTATCAGGACTTAAAACGTGTCATTTCCGCATGTAATGGCAAAGCGCGCCGCATCAATGTGATCATGCCCTTCCTCTATGAGGGCAGACAGCATAAGCGAAACGGCAGGGAGTCCCTGGACTGCGCTTACGCACTGGAGGAGATGCGGGATATGGGTGTCAACAACTTTATCACCTTTGACGCTCACGATCCCAGGGTACAGAACGCCACTCCCCTGAGCGGCTTTGACAATTTCACGCCCCCCTATCAGTTCATCAAGGCATTGCTAAACTACGAGGATGACCTGATCGTGGACAAGGAACACCTGATCGTGATCAGTCCTGACGAGGGTGCGTTGGACCGCGCTATCTACTTTGCCACTGTCCTGGGAGTAGATACCGGAATGTTCTATAAGAGACGGGATTACTCTACCATGGTGAATGGCAAGAATCCCATTGTGGCTCATGAATTTCTGGGTGATAATATCGACGGCAAGGATATCATCATCATCGACGATATGATATCTTCCGGTGGAAGCATGCTGGACACGGCCAAGCAGCTTAAGGCGATGAACGCGCGCAGGGTCTTTATCTGTTGTACCTTCGGGCTCTTTACCGACGGCCTCAAAGCCTTTGACAAAGCCTATGAACAGGGGTATTTTGACAAAGTAGTGACCACGGATCTGACCTATCTCCCGCCTGAGCTGTACGACAAGCCCTACTTTATTGAAGCCGATATGAGCAAATTCATAGCCTCTCTGATCGACTTCATGAACCACGACGTGTCCCTCACAAACACACTGGCAACCACGGAAAAGATTCAGGATATTGTAACAGCGTACAACAAACGGCTGTTAATGCAGCTGTGACTTTCGGCCGGATAAGGATAACGCAAAGCCCCCGCATGTTATATTTATGCAGGGGCTTTTTCTTATTCTGTCGCTGTATCTGTTACCGCCGTATATTCCGCTTCTTACTTTATCGCTTCTTACTTTCCCGCTTCTCATCCCGTCACTGCATCCGTTCCCGGTGTATCCTGCCGGTTCGATTCCTCCGTATCCGCATACTCCGGAAAATCTATCATGATCTTGAACAGATCCCCGTCCAGATAGATCCGAAAGCTGCCTCCCTGTACCTGCACCAGACTCTGGGCGATGGACAGGCCCAGTCCGCTTCCCTCCGTAGATCTGGAGGAATCGCCCCGAATAAATCTCTCCGTCAGCTCCTCAGGACTGATATTCATCTGCTGCTTGGAGATATTTTTAAATGACACACCTATTCTGCCGTCCTCTGCCAGCATATCCACATAGACGCGGGTGCCTTCCATGGCATATTTGCAGATATTGTTGAACAGATTCTCCACCACGCGCCACATTCTGCGGCTGTCCGCATAGATAAAGGCCGGGCTGCTGTTGTTCCCCAATACCACCTGCAGGTTCTGTTCTTCCAGCTTCTCGGAAAATTCACCCAGGCTCTGATTGATCAACTCTGTCAGATTCAGTTTTTCCTTGTTCAGCTCGATGTTTCCGGATGAGATTTTGGATGCCTCCACCAGATCATCCGTCAACTGTTTCAGGCGCTGTGCCTTGTTGTCCAGAATACTGATATAACTCTTTGCAGGTTCCTGCTCTATTTTCAGACGCTTCAGCAGATCCACATAATTGATGATGGAAGTCAGAGGCGTCTTGATGTCATGGGAAACATTCGTGATCAGATCCGTCTTCATCTGCTCATCCTTCATGCTGGTCTTGACCGCTTTTCGGATCCCCTCTCCGATATTGTTCACCGCGTCTGCCATTTCCCTGCTGGCGCCATGCAGATTATCCGTGGCAAGCTTAAACTCCACCTCTCCGTCACGTATTTTGTTGATGCCTTCCACGATCTCCACCTGTTCCGCACTGCGCTTGAACAGAAGCACGCCTACCAGACCGTCAAATAATATGATGCCTGCCAGGATCAATCCGGCAATTATCCGTTCCTGACGGAAACTGCAGATGGCAAGCACTCCGATCAGATTGGCAAACAGGAACAGGTTATAGGGGATCAGAGTACTGATCACGGAATTCTTGTTGCGGAATACAAATATCAGTATGTTGCGGATTTCCACACCAAGCCGATGCAGAAAGCTGTCCGACCAGAGATTTCCGCACTTTATCCTGCGCACCAGGCTGTACCAGATCAGTCCGAAAGAAACACTGACATATACGCCATATACCGCAAACACTCCGTACTGGTATAATCTGGTCAGCTGAATTCCCCAGAGTTCCGAAAGGATCACTCCCTCCGTACCGCTCATTCCCCGGAGCATCATATACCCCAGATAACCGCCATACACCAGCCCCAACGCCAGCAGCAGGCTTACCTCCGTCCAAAGACGGTCAAAACGGTTCAGTGTTTCGACCCGCTCCCCCTCCTCATTGACAGTAACTCCCGCGGTCACCGTCAGATACAGGCCGAGAGCCAGCCACATAACCGCAAGCACGATAATTCCTGCTGCGACTTTTCCCACATTGGGAACAATGCTGTTATAGACTGTTGCTGCGTTGTAGAAGACATCCTCCCGCACTCCGTAACCGGTGTCTATGCCCAGCCAGATATGTGTGGTATCAGGATAAGCATAGTCATAGACACTGATATACCGATCGATCTCTTCCTCGCTGAGGATCGTATTTCCCATGAACACCAGACTGTCCGGATAATAGATCAGATATCTTCTGTACTCGGAGAAAAATTCTGTCACATTATTATCTTCCATCTCTGCCAGACTGGAGACATTCGTGTAAGTACACATGCCATCGTCCGTCATCATGCGGACCATATATTTTATATTACTGTTTCCCTCTTTGTAGGCCTCATTGCATACCTGATAACGCTGGTAATTCAATGTGAGCTGCCTCACGGACACAGCCACATTCTCCTGCAGCTTCATGTAGTCGATCCAGTTATCCGCATAGGAAAACAACTGCTTTTCCCCATCGACAGTCTCATAGCGGCAGTTCAGCAGGGGAAGGGAGATGGAGTATTTCCCGTCATCTTCTCTGGATGTCCTGATACCATCAATCTCCTGGCTTATGATATAGAAGTACACCATATCTTCCAGCTGTTCCTGCGGACACTTTCCAAATTCCTCTAAAAGCAGTTGCCGCTCCGGATCGACTTCTTCATCCGTTTCCTCATCTGCCTCCCCGTCCTGCTCCTCCGCCTTGAGAACAACGCTGTCGCTCTGCTTCTTCTCTTCCCTGACCACCTTATTAAACCCGGCGAAATAGAGCTGTCCGGCCTCGTCCAGGCCAAAATTTTCCACATAGATCACATTGCCGAAGTAATTTACGAACTCAGACATGCTCATAATGCGATCCGTATATTCTACATCTGATTTTCCCCATTTGATCAGATCATCCAGCTCATAGACCACGGTCAACGGGCACTGATTATCCTCGCTCAATTGGGACGCATACTTTGTCACGTCGATTTTCCTGGTAGGATCGAACACGCCATCCGTCTCCAGCTGCCCTTTGATCATCACCAGCTGAGTGATATCGGACACCGCATTGCGAAACAGATCGTGGAAGACCTCCGACTCTTCAAATTCCTGATCCGTCTCAAAGGGAAAGAACTTATAGACCTGAGGTCCGTCGATCGATTCCACCTCAACATATGAATTCAACAGAAGCCCTGCCGCCGCTATCGACATGAGGACAGCCAGAAAATGCTGCAACAGCTCGATACCAATCCTCTTCAATGTACTCTTCCCTGCAGTTTTCTTCATATTTCTCCGATTCCTACTGTTTGTCTATTTTATAACCGACTCCCCATACCACTTTCAGATATCTGGGTTCCTTGGGATTGATCTCTATTTTCTCCCTGATATGCCTGATATGGACGGCCACCGTGTTGTCCGCGCCTATGGCATTCTCATTCCATATACTCTCGTAAATCTGATCGATGGAAAAAACTCTTCCCTGGTTTTTTACCAGAAGTAACAGGATATTATATTCGATCGGCGTCATCTTTACCGGCTCATCATCCACCGTAACCTGCTTGGTCTCATCGTTGATCACCAGTCCTCCCACCTGATAGATGGCCTTATTGTCCATATTCAGGCTTCCCAGGGACGTATAGCGCCTCAGGTTTGACTTCACTCTGGCAGCCAGCTCCAGCGGATTAAAAGGCTTTGTAATGTAATCATCGGCACCGATGTTCAATCCCAGTATCTTGTCTGTGTCCTCAGATTTTGCCGATAAAATGATGATGGGAATGCTGCTGTATTCCCGGATCTTCAAAGTGGCACGGATGCCATCCAGTTTGGGCATCATGATATCCATGATCAGGAGCTGTATATCTTCCTTTTTCATCAGTTCGATCGCCTGCTCTCCGTCATAAGCCTTAAAGATCCTATTTCCATCCTGACTTAAGTAAATCTCAATGGCATCCACAATTTCCCTGTCATCATCACAAACCAGTATATTCGCCATAATTCCTCTCTCACTTCCTGTCACTTTATATCACAAATCTGCGCCGTCTGGCACATCTTTTGATATTAAATAGTTAAGCAGATTTTTTTTAATAGTTCAATGGGAATTTTATGAAGATTTCCTTAAGGGTGCACACCATCCCTTAAAGATCCTTTCAGCATGAGGAAAACTCCCAGATTCCCCCGGTGTCCGTTGCTTCCCCTGTGGGAAAAAAGATAGCCGCTGTTATGGCAGGTACAGATATCCGTGACAGATATGCTGTTATGCGGTATTCCCGCCTCTTCCAGGATCAGCCTGTTGGCCTGCCACAGATCAAGCTGGTACTTCCCTTCCCTCTTCCCCGGTGTCACAACTTCACCGTAGCGCTCTCTTCCGCCGGCCATCCGCCAAAACTGTTCCGCCACATCCTCCCCCACTTCATAGCATTCCCGGCAGATGGAGGGGCCTATTGCCGCGATCATCTCCGAGGGTCTGCTTCCGAAGGTCTCTGCCATGGCCTCCGTCATTCGCTGTCCCATACGGCCGACAGTGCCCCTCCAGCCGGAATGGGCAAGCCCGATGGCATGATGCACCGGATCTAAAAAAAGCAGCGGCACACAGTCCGCATAGAAGGTCACCAGCGCAATTCCCTTTTCATCGGTCATCAGCCCGTCTATATTTTCATAATCCCGGGAAAGCACAATTCCCTTTCCCCGGTCCGCCGCCGTAACACGACGGATGTTCACCGTATGGGTCTGGTGGGAAGCCACCATATCTTCCGGTCCGCATCCGAGTATCCTGCCTATCCGACGGAAATTTTCCGTTACATTCTCCTCTCTGTCACCCCGGGTGAAGCTGAGGTTCATCGTAGCAAGATCTCCTGCGCTGACCCCTCCCAGCCGGGTAGTGATCAGATGCTCTGTCAGACCACTCTCCTCAAAAGAAGGAAACGTAAGGTATTCCAGCTCCTGTTCGCTTTCCTCCAAAGTAATACTGTTTTGCCTGACAATTTCGCCGTCTTTTCCCGTGCGTATGATCTGATACATACTCTGCCTCCGTTTATCATCTATAGACATGGAAAAAGGCATTCCGGATCCAGCTGATCTCAGTTCCCTGGATCGCCACCACATCATACCGCACAGGACAGTCATCTCCCAGATGATGCAGATATCTGTAGTAATCCGCCGCACGGCATATTCTGCGCTGCTTGCGGCGGTCCACCGCTTCCGCCGCACAGCCACAGACTTCCGTGCGGCGGTACTTTACCTCCACAAACACCAGACAGCCGTCGTGATAACCTATAATGTCTATCTCGCCCTGCCTGCTCTGGAAATTGCGCTCTTTGACACACATCCCGCGGGCTGTGAGATACTCCGCCGCCAATGCCTCTCTGTCTGCTCCAGTCTTCCTTTTATTCAAAAATCTACCTCTTTACGCTGTTCATCTTACTCTTTAATTTATCCATGGAATCCACAAATATGAGGATCTCCGCCACCACCTCGTACAGCTCCGGAGGGATCATATCACCGATATCCAGCCTTGACAGAGTGTCGGCCAGCTTATCGTCCCTGTGGACCGGCACATTGCTCTCCTGAGCCTTCTCGATGATGCGCTCCGCCAAAACACCGCGTCCGCTGGCAATGACTCTGGGGGCATCCTCCTCCGGATTATACTCCAGCGCTATGGCCTGCTTTAATTTCTGTCCGTTATCCTTTTCCGTCATCCTGTCACCTCACTACCCGCGTACTAAGTTCTCACATCAAAGGCATAATGGCTCAGAGCCACACCCTTTTCTCTCTCCAGTATAGGCTCCAGACCGCCTTTTGAAGAACCGGCATCCTTCTCTCCCCGTACCTCCATGGACATGCTGCAGTCGTATCCTCTCTTCCACAGTCTCTCCGTGAGCAGATCCATGTGATCCTCCAGAAAATCCAGCATCTCATCATCCGCCACATAAAAATTCGTGCTGACTTTACTGTTCCGCATCGCCACATACACATCCACAGGGCCCAGATGTTCCATATCCAGATGCAGCAGAGCGCTGACGGTTCCATCCTTCCCCGCAAGATTCTTTCGGTTCGTGTAGACGTAGAGGTCTCCGTGAGCTTTTCCCTGCTGCAAACGGAGGGGCAGCTGCACATATGTGTACATCTGGTTGATCTGCTGCAGGAAATCAATATTCTGGGACATATTGGATACCGCCCTGTACGCTGCGGAACCGCTCTGTCCCACGGTCTCAAGAGTCTGTGTCAATCCCTTGAGCTGACGGTCCAGTCTCTTATACAGCTCCTCCACTTTATTGGGATCAGCCACATCCCGGGGGCGGAGCGTCCATGAATTCTTCAGAGTATCCGTGAGCAATGCCCTGACACCCTTCTGAGACATCAAAAGCCGCATGGCTTCTTTTCCTTCCGCCGTTCCGCCGGCTCTTTCCATCATCTCCTCCACAGCAAGGAAGAGCTTTCCCGCATCGGATCCTCCCCCGGCGAATTGTTCCAGCTGCTGCGCCAGCTGCGCGCTTTCCTGCGGAGACAGGTTCAGACGGGCAAGCACCTGTCTGAGTTCCCGGGAAACCACCGCGCGAAGCTCCTGGGGAATCTCCTGGAGCTGCACGCCATTGTCATTGTCCTTCGGTACCCGGTTCTCCTTACCTGCCGGTTCTATCTCATTGGGATCTGCGGCCTGCTTCACTGCCGCCGCATAAGCCTGCTGCCGTTCACTGTCCGCTGCTTCCTTCACCTGACCTGTCCGGGGTTCTGCCACTTCTTACGGTATCTCCCGGACATTGGCAGTGCCGCTTTCCGCCAAAGTTCCCGCCGCTTCCCTGACATTTCCCTCCCCGGGAGCATTTTCCGTCAGCATGCTCTCCCGGACCAGGTGCAGCAACTCCTGATAAAGCTTTGCCGCCCCCTCCAGATCCCCTTTTGCGGTCAGCTCCTCTATCACATGGGGAACCGCATCCATGACCGTCTCCATTCCCTGCAGCAATTGATGGTTCAGATTGCGGTAGGCGGCCATCTGATTCACATTTTCCTCATTGACCGGCAGTCCCAGCTTATGGAGACTGACAATATCGGAAATCTCCGCACCGGGAAAAGCATTTACCTCCCTGTACAGCTGCTGGATGGAGTTTCTGTCAATGGGAAGCCCCGCCTTCATCATCTGCTCCGTCATGGCGACAGAGACGGGATTTGCGGAAATTCCCGCCATATCCAGTGCTTTCAGCACATTGATATCTGTGGACACATTGGTGAACAGGGGAGTCAGCATAAGGGCAGTGCCGTTATTTTTGACCTCAAAGGTCATATTTTTCCCTACCTCAATGTTCATATTCTGATCCACTTTGGCATTCAGCAGTAAATCGTCCGCTGTCCTGATCTGAACCTCCCCGCCGTTTTTGGATACGATCTCTCCCTGGATCGTCTGTCCGGGTATCATGGATCTGATCTGGCGGTTGACAGCCGCCGTGTTGGGATTCACAGGCGCCGCCTTCTGCGCACTGCCGACATCTTCATTTTTTGTTCTTCCCGCAAAAATATCCGTTAGTTTCATGTTATTTCCTTTTTACTGAACAAAATTTTTGATAAAGCTCCTGCGATGTATGGGTGTTGGACCGTATTTCTTTACCGCCGCGATGTGGGCCGCGCTTCCGTAACCCTTATTCCCCGCAAAATCATATTCCGGATAGATCTTGTCATATTCCACCATAAGGCGATCCCTTGTGACCTTTGCGATAATACTGGCCGCACCGATGGAAATACTCTTGGCGTCTCCCTTGATAATGGGGACCTGGCGGATAGCTGTCCCCGGAATCTTCACCGCGTCATTCAGCAGAATATCCGGCTGAGGCTTCAGCTTTCCGACAGCCTCCCGCATGGCTTCATAGGTAGCCTGTAAGATATTGATCTGGTCAATCCTTTCCGGAGTGGCATATCCAACCGCACAGGCCACCGCCTGTTCCATAATGACATCATAAAGCTCCTCTCTCTTTTTTTCGGACAGTTTCTTGGAATCATTTATATATAAGATCCTGCAATCTTTGGGCAAAATGACCGCACCGGCTACCACCGGCCCCGCCAGCGGTCCTCTTCCCACCTCGTCAATGCCGCAGATCAGCCCGCAGCTCTCGTACTGTCTCTCATAGACTCTGAGCTGTTCGATGCGCTGCTTTTCCTCCTCCAGAGATACCATGCGTTTTCGCGCCGTCTCCACCAGCTTCCGCACCCCTGCCCGGTCATCGCTTTCATATGTATGAATAAATTCAGGCAGCCCGTCTATAGAAGCTGCCTGTAATTCCACCCTGATCTCATCCGTATTTTTCATATCCGTCCTCCATGCGGGGCAATTCTTTACTGATGCTTCAGAATACCTATCTCAGACAGCGGCCAGATACGCATCCAGGCCCTCCCCACGATATCGTCTCTGTGAATATTTCCCACCACTTCTATCCTGCTGTCGCTGCTGTTGTTCCGATTGTCACCCATGACAAAGTACTCATCCTTTCCCAGCACCACCGGCTCGATCGCAATACCAACATTCTCCGGCTTTATGATCTCCCTGCCGTAATTTTCTTCCAGCACTTCACCGTTGATATAAATCGTGCCGTCCAGATCGATCTGTACCGTTTCGCCCGGCAGGCCGATAATCCTCTTGATATAATAGGTATCCTGCTCATATTGAAAAGGAAACACAATGATGTCGAATCTCTGGGGATCCCGAAATCGATAAGTGATCTTATCCACGATCAGGTTATCCCCGTCATTTAGAGTTGACTCCATGGAAGCGCCCTGCACCTCTGTCCTCTGTCCCACATAATGGATCACGACATACGTAGCGCAGAGCACGATCAGCAGATACAGAAGAGTGCTTATCATTTCCCGCATAGCCCTGTTCAGTCCGCTGCGTTTCCTTCTGCGCCTGGTGACCTCCTTATTTATACTCTCATCCATACTCTTGACCATACTCTTTTAACCTCTCTCCTCCACCGGATATTCTATCGTGATTCTTCCGAATCTTCCGCTCCGGAAATCGTCCAACAGGACAGTGGCAGCTTTCTTCAGATCCATGCTCTCCCCCTTCAGAATACAGCCCCGTGCCCTGGCTATATTCTCCAGCATCTCCGCCGGGGAAGCTTTCCACTCCACCCCATAGCGCCCCGTCACCGCCTCAGGATACAGCGCTTCCAGACAACTCAGCAGATCGCAGGCAAGCTCCTCCAAAATAATGACCTCATCGTTCATGGAACCGATAAAGGCGAGGTGCATTCCCACCTGCCGGTCCTCAAATTTAGGCCACAGGATCCCCGGTGTATCCAGCAGTTCCAGATTCTTATTTAAACGTATCCACTGCTTTCCCTTGGTAACGCCGGGCTTGTTTCCCGTTCTGGTACAGGCTTTCCCGGCAAAGGAATTGATAAAGGTGGATTTGCCTACATTGGGAATCCCTACCACCATAGCCCTGACAGGCCTGTTCACAATGCCCCTTTTCCTGTCCCGTTCCAGCTTTTCCTTACAGGCCTCCTGCACCATGCCCTGAATACCCTTGATGCCTGCGCCGGTTTTGGAATTGATCTCCAGTACATGAGCTCCCTGGTCCCTGAAATAACTGATCCATTGCTTATTGTACACCGGGTCCGCAAGGTCCGATTTGTTGAGCAGGACCATTCTCGATTTATTCTGCCCCAGCTCATCGATATCCGGGTTGCGGCTGCTGAAAGGGATCCTTGCATCCACCAGTTCTATGATCAGATCAATAAGCTTAATATTCTCCTGCATCATACGCTTTGCTTTCGTCATATGACCGGGATACCACTGATAATTCATACCGACTCCGTTTCACGGGCACATACATCCGATCCTGCCCGTTGGTTTTGTTGATTTTCTATTTCACGAATCCTATTCCCAGCTCAGAACACTTTCCCCTGAACCAGACCTTCCCGACAATATCCGTCTCCTTCACCGGACCGATATTGGCAGAGCGGCTGTCTTCGCTGTTCCCCGGGTTATCTCCTATGCAGAAATATTCTCCGCTCTCCAGGGTGAACTCATTTTCCGCTATGCCCGCCTCCAACAGCTTCTCCGTAACCCACGGACTCTCCAGTCCGTTGACGAACAGCACACCGTCCTTCACCATCAGACGGTCTCCGGGCACAGCCACCACCCGTTTAACATAGTAGTGGGAATTTTCATTGCCATTGGGCAGAAATACCACCACATCCCCCGTCTTGGGTGAAGACAGGATATAGAGGAAACGGTTGATATATATCTTCTGTTCATTATACAGTGTCGGCTCCATGGAGACACCCACCACATTGGTAGTCATACCCATGAAATAATTCAGCACTACGGCAATAAATACAGCGACGACGATCCCGAATATCCAGCTGAATATCTCCCTGACGGTGGCGGAACTTATGGTTTTCTTTTTTCTGTAAAAACTCAGTCCTTTATTTCTGGCCATTTTCTGCTTCCTATGTATTGATCACACACTTGAAAACAGTATACCACACTTTTCGGAAATATAAAAGGACAACTACACAGGTAATTGTCCTCTCATTCATTCTTTACTGTTCACAGCAATTATCTTACCAGCTCTTTTACCTTTGCCTTCTTACCTACGCGGTCTCTCAGATAGTTCAGCTTTGCACGTCTTACCTTACCTCTTCTGACTACTTCGATCTTCTCCACATTAGGGGAATGCAGGGGCCATGTCTTCTCAACGCCGATGCCGTTGGAGGTCTTTCTCACCGTAAAAGTCTCTCTGCTGCTCCCGCCCTGTCTCTTCAGTACAACACCTTCAAAGATCTGGACTCTCTCACGGTTGCCTTCCTTGATCTTACCATATACCTTAACGGTATCGCCGACATTAAAATCGTCTACTTTCTCTTTTAACTGTTCTGCTTCGATTTCTCTGATAATATCACTCATATTGAGCCTCCTTCATAAAATGGATGTTCTTAATACCTTCCGTAACAGAGGACCATCTCGTTTTCGCAACGTTTAGATTTTAACACATCTGTCTCCTGTTTGCAAGCTTTTTCGATTCTAAATATTTCCATAAGTCTAAGGCTCATTTTGACTTCCCGGGAAGGGCTGTCTGAAAACTTTTACGACAATATTATTTATGCCAACCACTGCCAGAATGAGCATTATGGGAGCAAATCCATAGATATACCTCGCCCTTGCTTCCAGGAGCAGCTGGGCCAGACATATCCCCACCACTGTGAGCATGCATACATTGACCGCCCTGCTCTTTTCCTTCCGCAATATGCTCACTCCCATCAGGAAAAGGATTGCGATCCAGATTGCCTGTAAATAGGTGGCGAGCACATGCCTGTTCTTTTCATCGTAATACATGGATCGGAGTATGCCTGAGATATAGTCATTCTTTCTTTCATATATTTCCGTCCAGAAATCGCTGCCCTCATAAGTCCATGAGAACATACCGTCATTAAAATTAACAAGCTGCTTTCTGGCCAGATGTCCCATAAGCCCTGCAAAACCGTAATTCTTCAGACGTTCTCCCGCCACTTTCCACGCCGCGGCATTTCTCTCCTCAGGGTCGTCGATCTCGTATGAAAAACTGGTGTCATCTATGGACCATGTTCCATCCACCTCCTCATTTAACCCCATCATCACATAGTGAGCCAGACCATAACTTCGTCCCTTTTCCAGGACAAGCCCCGTGTCGGCCAGAATCAGCCGATACGCCAACGTCCCTGCCAGGAGAGAAACCGCAAGTCCTGCGGCCGGTCTGATAAACTGCCTTATATGTTTGGAATGGCAGGCTTCCAGAAATTCCACGATGAAGATCGCGATAAAAGGGATCAATCCCTGCGGCTTTATGCGAAATGCCGTATATGTCAGAAATCCGATGGCAAACCACTTCAAGACGACATTCTTATTCCCGCAAAGGTACAGATAGACGATCGCCACGGGAAAAAACAGTATGACGGAATCCGAATATGGTATAAGCAGCCAGGGAGCAATTCCCATAAAGACGCTGTACAGGATCCATGCGTATAATGCCGCATAAGAATTTACCATTTTCTCCACGATCCTGAAAACCAGATACGCCGTAATTGCCGAAATCAGACAATTAAATATGACCAGCGAAAAAATGCCTGTGGGAGCGTCCAGAATACCAAAGCGCCAGTTGATCCTCAAGATAATGGAATACAGCCATGTGATCAAAATGTTATTGGGATACAGGGAAAAATACCAGTCGTTTGTAACCGGTACGCCATATGACATCTCCACCGCGGCCGGCCATACGGAGAACCCGGCGTCCCATCCTGTACGGAAATAGGTATTATAGCACCAATATACCTCGCACAGGAATAAGAACGCGGTGAAGACACCTCCTTTCCCCCAGCACCTGAGCAGTTTCTCTCTCAGTCGACAGACTGTCAGGTATAATACTCCCATAAAAAGCAGCGCAATGGGCAGGAGCAGGATATTGGGCAGATCAAATTCTCTTTTCCATGTATACTCTGTAAAGGGCGCTGCAAATAACAGCAGGATAATATTTATGACCGCAGCCGCTCCAAATACTGCTGCCGTCACTTTATTTTTACATTGTTCCATTCTGTATCCCTTTCCTTGATCCGATCATTTTATCATCTGTTGTTTTCCGCATTATCATGACCGTTTGGCGATGTATCCGAATGTTATGTACCGGTATGGCGCTCCAGCCACCACACTGTCCTGTCTGAACGATACAGGCCCATTTTCTCCTGAAGGGCAAAAGAGCTCCCGTTCCCCACGATCACATGGCCGTAGGGTATCCGGCCCTTTTCCAGCGTTCTGTTGATCAGAAAGGCTTCCAGCGACCGGGCGATACCGCGTCTGCGATATGCTTCCTCCACATACAGCAGCCCCATGCTGCCCTCATTGTGCATACCGATGAATCCCACAAGCCTGTTCTCCACAAATGCACCATACATAACGCCTTCTCTGATCCTGGCCTCCACATAGGACCTGTCGTCATAGCTGTAATGCTCACTGACATAATCCAGATGC
The DNA here is from genome assembly GCA_947177885.1 of uncultured Lachnospiraceae bacterium. The sequence continues at coordinate 235 of CAMWWF010000024.1, read as the reverse complement.
TCCATGGTAAGTGGCCGGATATCCCTGTGTTTTACGGGCAGGGACACTTTCTGTGTGTAAAAGAACTGATAACACTCGCTGTGAATCTCGTATTTACCACGCATACTCACATTTCTTCCGGTTCCGCAACTATCATGTATGTGGAAATCCTTTTGAGCCACCCTGACCCCCTGCGGCTCAAGATCCCGGCCGAAATCGCAGCTACCGCACAGCATATCATTCAAAACCTCCTCGG
>CAMWWF010000023.1 GCA_947177885.1 uncultured Lachnospiraceae bacterium | reverse complement strand
CATCGTTGAGTGAGGTCACCAAAGAGCTAAAGCTCTTGGAATATGGAAATTCAGGCAAGTCATTTGGCGAAATAGGAACGTGGAAGTGCACTAGCCGTGCACTTCCACGTTTCTGAGAAGCTTCTCCACATAAGCAGGCAGACAGAACGCACCTTCATGAAGCCGCGGCGTGTAATATTTTGTCTCCAATCCCCTCTCCAGCCACCGCTCCGCATCCATATCATGAACCGGATGATACTTTTTGGAAGCAAAGCCAAACAGCCAGTGTCCTGACGGATAAGTGGGAATATGTGCCTGGTAGACACGACTGATGGGGAAGCTCTCCACGATCCGCTTATGAGCACGCATACAGGCGGCAGCATCCGTCTCGTAAAAAGGACTTTCGTGCTGATTCACCATAATGCCGTCCTCTTTCAGTGCCTTGTAACAGTTTTCATAGAATTCTTTGGTAAACAGTCCCTCTCCGGGGCCAAAAGGATCCGTGGAATCCACGATGATAAGGTCATACTCGTTTACCTTCGACCGCACAAACTTTAAGCTGTCCTCAAAATATGTCCTGACCTTTTCATTGCGAAGCTCACAGGATACCCTGGGAAGATAGTCCATGCAGACCTTGATCACTTCCTCGTCGATCTCCACCAGATCGATCCGCTCAATCTCGGGGTAGCGCACCAGTTCTTTCACCGCCCCACCGTCCCCGGCACCGATGAGCAGCACTTTTTTTACATTGGGATGTACCGCCATAGGCACATGTACGATCATCTCATGATAGATGAACTCGTCCTTCTCCGTCAGCATGATATAGCCGTCAAGAACAAGAAACCGGCCCAATTCGGGTGATTCGAACACCTCGATCTGCTGAAGCTCACTCTGTCCGCTGTACAACTGCCTGTCTACCCGAATGGATAACTTTACATCCGGTGTATGCGGCTCCGAAAACCATAATTCCATATGCAAACCCTCCTATCCGATTGTTTTTACTGTGCCTGCCGACATATTTCATTGGGTGCCCGTATGCATAAAAAAGACAAGAAACGCTTACCGTCACTTGTCGTAAACTCCTGTTTTATTTCGTTTTCACCTGCCGTCTTCCTGTCAGAAGGATGGGCAGCAGTTATGAAATAAACAGATATGTGATCCAGGTATGCATCCGCACCGGTTTATAGTGACCAACTTATAAAATTTGAGCTTTTAATGCAATCAATAAGGCAACAGGACTGCCAAAATATCTGCAGGGAAGCTTTTCAACTATCTGTTTTCCATATGCTCAAAATATAACATGATTCTATAGGAAAAGTCAATTCAAACTTTTCATTTTTTACAAGGTATGTTACACTAATCGTTGCAATCCGAAATGGACGAAAGGACAATTTTAACAAATGAAAAGCAGACCGAATAACAAATGGTTTATACCTTATATTTTACTTTTGATGATCAGCCTTTTGGCTGAGCTTTTTGTCTTTAACTATAAACACTGGCAGACTCTTCACAATCAGGAGATCATCCCCCAACAGATCACTCTGGGAGATGCTTATGTACCCAACGGGGATGGCACCTATGCATCCGGGGACGGGGACTATTCCATTATGGTCCCTAACCTTGATCTGAACCTGAAATCCGTATATTTTAATATCACAATCCACGACACGGATTCCTCTCTGCCCACTGCCGTCACCATCTATCAATACATCACAGATGCCGGTCACATTTTTGAATATGCCCTGCCTGTAAAGGAGCTTTGGTCCGATCAGCCCAAAAGCCGTTATTATACCTATCACCTATACGGAAATTGTACCGGACTGCGCTTTCTCCCCAATCTGCCTTCCTGTCCTTCTATTTCCATAGATATACGGCTGAACCCCGTCATTCCTCTGTCTTTTTCGCTTTTACGTATGACAGGACTGTTCTTTTCACTGTGTTTTCTGTATTTTTTCCGGCCTTCTTCACCGGTTTACAATATATCCTATCTCAGGATCCCCGCTCTACGGCGGGCGCTCATGCTGGGTGTTCTGTTCTTGATACATATGGCGGTCTTTTGGAAGCTGACAGGATTGGACCCTGACTATACATGGAACATACCGGAGCACCACAGGCAATACCAGAAGCTTGCGGAAGCTTTTCGGGAAGGTTCCGCGGCTCTGCCGGAGGAACCTGCGGAAGCGTTCCGGAGCATGATCAATCCTTACGATCTGGATCACAGGGAGGATATCCTGATCCGCAATAATGCCACATACCTCTGGGATACGGCTTATTTCGACGGAAAATACTATGTCTATTTCGGTGTGGTCCCCGCGCTGCTGTACTATTTTCCCTATCATATGCTGACCGGTGATGCCCTTCCCAACCACATTGCGGTATTTCTTTCATTGACACTGTTGCTGTTGGGCATTATCGGTACTTTGCATGAGATCATTAAAAAATGGTTTCCTGATCTGTCTGTGGGTACCTGGTTCCTGACCACGGAGACTTTCCTTTTGGGAAGCAATCTGATCTATATGGCCAAACGTCCCGATCTGTATCATCTGCCAATTGTCACGGGACTGGCTGTGGGCATGCTGGGAACATGGTGCTTTCTCAGGGCAGACAGGACAGAACATATCTCTCTGAAATATTTATCGGCCGGAGCCTTCTTAACCGCACTCACGGCAGGCTGCCGACCCCAGCTTTTGCTGTTCATGGTCTTTCCTGTCATACTCTTTGGAAAAAATCTGTTTTCGAGAGACTTTTATAGGACAGCAAGCGGCAGACAGGCCATTCTTGCCGCCGCAATACCCATTATCGCAGTAGCGTCCTTTTTAATGTACTATAACTATGTCCGATTTGGATCCGTCTTTGATTTCGGCGCATCCTACAACCTGACCACTAACGATATGAGATACCGCGGCTGGGTATGGGGCCGATTACCATTGGGAATATTCGTCTATCTGTTCCAACCCATGAGGCTGATCACCCAATTTCCCTTTGTGGAAGCATTGTATTCTGCCACACAGTACATGGGCGTCACCATTCAGGAATATACTCCGGGAGGTATTTTCGCCACGCACTTGTTTGCATGGCTCGCACTCCCTGCTCTTTTCCTGAGAAAAGACTTTGATAATACTCACAGGCTCCCCTGTATATTATCCATAAGCAGCCTGATCTCCGCTCTTGTGATCCTTGTGGCGGACACGGAAATGTCCGGTGTCCTATGGCGGTATTTCAATGATTTTTCTTTGTTTATCATGCTGGCCGCATTGGTTTCCGTCTGGATCATGGCAGGCACGAAAAAAATGATGATCCCTTCCGTGAGGAAATGGTTCACCACTTTATTGCTGATCTGCTTTGTAACAGAAATACTGTTCCAGGGAATGTTCTTTTTTGTGGATACGGGAAGCTCTCTGATGCGGACCCGTCCCGACCTGTATTCCAAAGCGATGTATCTCATCGCTTTCTGGCTGTAAACGGCTGTAAAAGAGAAGCTGTTTCCTAAAAGTGCATTTCTTCCTGAATATACTGCTCCTCCTCGATCATACCGATACCGGAAAATACAGCCCACACATAAGGAGCCCCGTATACATTGAGGGTTTTAGGACCCACAATCTTTTTCGGCGCTCCTTCTCCCACCTGATCGCGGAGAAGCTTCTCATAGGCTTTCTCAAAGGTACTCCTGGTGATGGAGCGCTCCCGCCTGTCTGTAAAGAGTTCCCCACCCTTGATAGAATACGTAAACGGCAGTCCTTTCTTTGTCAGAAAGTTTTTGCCCTCCTGCGCTACAATCTTATCCCAGAGATTGTCTATTGTAAATGTTTCATTGTGAAATACCATAGAGCTCCTTCCATCTGTTTCAGATGTTTTATCCATATGTTTTAGAAAATTTCCTCTTATTAGCATGGTACTCGTATCCTGTAAACTTGTCAAGAATTATGCGGATGCGACCAAATTGTATCATAACCGTCCTCATTTTCATGCTTTATCATCTGTCATATGGAACGGATCACCGCTTTCCCGCAATGGCCGTGTAAAGGTCTTATGAAATGAAAGAGACATACTGCAATCGTCACCTTCCGCGGATAAGGCGACACAGGGACCTTTGGACGGAACTTCCTGAAAAACAAATTCCTCATTTCCCGATTGGAACTCAAACAATTCCCCATCCGAATAGAGAACTACGCGGCTGCAATTGCTGTATACCGTAACCTTAAAGTTTCCCGATGAAAGGACAGAAATACTCTCGGGTACAATATAGACAAAGGGTTCATCACTCCATTTCGCCTTATACTGATAAAAGAGCGAACAGATCTGTTCCAAGGAATACCTGTCCGTTCCGTCTCCTGTCAGACAGGGAAGTTCCTCCCCGGCTGCCGCCATTTCCTTTTGCCAGATCAGAAAACCGAGCTTTTCGCATAATTTCCACAGGGATGATTCTGTGTGGATACAGTTTGCCCCCATGTCTTTCAGGAGACGAAGATCCTTCAGGATCAGCTGCTGCTTTTCCGTCTGTGATGCGTGTCTCGGAATGGTATACTCCACCGCTTTCAGGACAAATTCCGCACCGTTCAGAAGCCAGCCCCTGCGAGGGTGAAAAGAAAGCTCCCGCAGAGGAAGCTGTTTTATCAGACGGTCGGTTTCTTTCCCTTCCGGATCTTGAATGACCGCCTCCAGGCTGTACAGATAAGGGCTCTCACAGCTCCACAGATGGGGATGCAGCACAATGGATACCAAAAGCTCCTCTTCCTCTGTCTCCTGCATACACAGAAGTACCGTCTGCCCTTCTTTATCCCGCATCGTGAATGAGAGAATATAGTGCGCTTCCTCCTGCTCCTCTCTTAAAAAGGCAAAGTGCCACTCTATAAGCGCTTTCCCGTTATCCAGTCTGCAGACTGCTTCTATCCCTTCTCCCGGTGCTTTTCGATTGAATTTCATCCTGCTCCCGCCTCCACTCAGGCTTCGTCCGTTCCGCCTGACTCTTTCCGTTTTCATTTATCTTGTTCAAAACAGGGAAATTTATGCTAAAATGAAGATACGCATTCCGATCAAAGCTCCCGCTGTTGATCGGCGGAATCTAAATTTTGAGGCGCTGCAGAATGGGGAATCTCCGCGCTGTAACAATTTAATGACCAGAAAGGCACATGCTTATGACGATCACCTATATTTACCACAGCTGCTTTCTCATGGAAACCGCTGACTGCTACTGTCTGTTCGACTATTACAAAGGTAATCTGCCGAAGTTAAATACAGAAAAACCAATTCTTGTCTTTGCCAGCCACCGTCACGAAGACCACTATAACCCTGAAATCTTTTCCATGCTCTCTAACCGTGGAATGAAGGAGATATATGCCATCCTGCCCAATGACATTCCTGCAAAACGCTGCCCTGAGACAGACGCGGAAATCATCAAAGTCTACCACAGCCGGGAATATGCTTTACCCTGCCACATCTGTCTGGAAACTCTGCTCTCCACTGACAGAGGCGTTGCTTTTCTGCTCCGGTGTAAGGAAGGTACGGTTTATCATGGAGGTGACCTGAACGACTGGGGCATGGAGACGGATGCGGAGCAGCAGCGAAAGCAGATGAGAGGCAGCTACCGCGCTCAGATAAGAAAATTAAAAGGCCGCACTGTGGATGCAGCCTTTTTACCCTTAGACCCCAGACTTGGTTCGACCTATGCCGAGGGTATCTTATATTTTTTACAACAGGTCAACGTGAAAAAGGTCTATCCCATGCATTACTGGGAGCAACCGGAGGTCATTGACCGGTTCCTGGGTGAATACCCGCAGTATCAAAGACTCTTCCAGGCTCCATCCTGTCAGAAGTTTTAAGTCTGTAATTTTTTGATTTTAACAGTCCCTCTCTCCGATTGCATCTTCCCCATCAATATCAAGGTCAAACCATTTAATGATATATGCCACCGTTTCATAAATACTGTCTCTTGCAACCGTTTCCAGCTCACTGTCATTCTCTTCAAACTCTTCCTGCAGGTCATTGATTGCCAGTGTCATTTCGTCAAATTTATTCTGTATCTTTCCTGAATTCCTTTCGCCGGTCTCCAAAAAATCAATCACATTTTGCACCAGACTCTTTACTTTGTCCACCAGAAAATCCGGAAAATATCCGTCCCGATACATAGCTTCCAACAGATCATAATTTTCATCAAACTTCTTCGTTATCCTGTGATCCATATACTTTATCCTCCCAATGCAGCCTGCGCAGTTCTCCCACTGTCTGCATCTGCCGGAATTCCTGCTGCCTCAGGGCTTCATATAAGACAATAGCCACGGAATTCGACAGATTCAGGGAACGGATGGCAGGCAGCATGGGAATACGAATACAGCTTTCCTCATGCTCCACCAGGATTTCCTCCGGGATCCCCGCACTTTCCTTTCCGAACATAATATAATCATCCGGTCCATAGGAGACTTCCGTATACGTCCGCTTTGCCTTTGTTGTAGCCATCCATATCTTTGCGGTGGGATGCTTTTCCTGAAATTCCGCGAAGTTCGTATATCTGGTCACATCCAGATGCTGCCAGTAATCCATTCCCGCACGGCGGATCGATTTTTCATCCAGTCGAAATCCCAGAGGCTCGATCAGATGAAGGGACGTACCTGTTGCCACGCAGGTACGTCCTATATTACCGGTATTTCCCGGGATTTCAGGCTGATGTAAAATAATATGCATCTGATCGCCATCCCTTTCTTCCCATGATCTTGTGATAAAATCTGCCATAATGAGATTCCTGCTTTTATGGCCTTTTTTCTTTATGCGCTTAACTGTTCTTCTGAAACAGTTAAGACAGCCTCTCCCGCGAAGTCAAAATCACGTTTCTGTGCAATTTTGCGAAAATTTCTTCTTTTCTTCCCGCAGCCTTGTAATAAAGTGTTCCAGCCTGCCGATTGCCACTTTCAGATTCTCCAGAGAATAAGCATAGGAAATCCTGAGGAATCCCTCTCCGCAGTCACCGAAAGCGGTACCCGGCACCACCGCTACCTTCTCTTCCTCCAAAAGCCTTGTGGCAAACTCATCACTTGTCATACCGAATTCCTTAATGCAGGGAAAGACGTAAAAAGCACCATATGGCTCAAAGCATTCCAGCTCCATCTCCTTAAAAGCATTCATCAGGAACCTTCTCCGCTGGTTATATGCCATCCGCATCTCAGCCACATCATCATCGCCGTTTTTCAACGCCTCCACTGCCGCATACTGACTGGTGGTGGGAGCGCACATGATAGCAAACTGATGGATCTTGGTCATCTGACTGAGGATCTCTCTGGGACCACAGGCATACCCCAGTCTCCATCCGGTCATGGCATAAGCCTTGGAAAATCCGTTGATGAAAATGGTTCGCTCCCTCATGCCGGGAAGCTCAATGATCGACATATGCTTTCCCTTATAAGTCAGCTCTCCATATATCTCATCAGACATGACGAAGATGTCATGTTTCAGGATCACCTCCGCGATCGCCGCCAGATCTTTCCGCTCCATAATGGCACCGGTAGGATTATTGGGAAAAGGCAGGATCAATATCTTAGTCTTGTCCGTGATTGCCGCTTCCAGTTCCTCCGCTGTCAGACGGAATTCATTCTCCGCCTTTAAATGAATGATCACGGGCTTCGCTCCCGCCAAAATAGCGCAGGGCTCATAAGACACATAGCTCGGCTGCGGGATCAGCACTTCCTCTCCGGGGTTGATCATGGCACGAAGCCCTATGTCAATGGCTTCCGAACCCCCTACCGTGATCAGAACTTCTGTCATGGGATCATAGGAAACGCCATGGTTTCTCCGGATATAATTTGTAATCTCCTGTCGAAGCTCCTTCAGACCGGAGTTGGAAGTATAAAAGGTCCTGCCCCTTTCCAGAGAATAAATACCCTCATCCCGGATATGCCAGGGGGTGTCAAAATCAGGTTCGCCCACACCTAAAGAGATGGCATCCTTCATCTCACTGACAATATCAAAAAATTTCCGGATACCAGAGGGCTTGATCTCTACTACTTTATCTGCTAATGGATTTCTCATGGTGTAATCATCTCCCTTTCATCTTCCTTGATCCGGGAGATCACAGTCCCATGATCCTTGTACTTCTTTAAGATAAAATGAGTCGCGGTACTCAGCACCGTATCCAATGTGGACAATTTATCGGACACAAAGCTGGAAACCTCACGGAGCGTCTTTCCCTCCAGGATGACCATCAGGTCATAACCGCCGGACATGAGATAAACGCTGCGCACTTCAGGATATCGGTAGATCCGCTCTGCCACATTGTCAAAGCCCTGCCCTCTCTGGGGGGTAACACGCACCTCGATCAACGCGGATACCTTTTCATTGCTGGTCTTCTCCCAGTCGATCAGTGTGTGATAACCGCAGATCACGCCTTCCGCCTCCAATGCGGCCAGTTCATTCACCACATCTATTTCCTGTACACCCAGGATCACCGCAAGCTCCTTTAAGTCAATACGGCTGTTTTTCTCAATAACGGTCAATAATTCTTCTCTCATTCTTCTACCTCCCTGCCCGCTTCAGCGGGTCTCAACTACCCTGTAGAGCTCATCATTTTTCGGACGATCCAGGTAACGGACCTCATCCTCATTTACCAGAATCCTGTCCTTGCTGTCTGTCACTTTTCCCACTATTACAGCAGGAACTCCCTCCGCCTTCAGGGCGGACACCAGACCGGAACCATCCCCGCTTGTCATCAGAAGGCATCCTCCCGACAACAGCTCATATGGATTTACATTACAGCACTCACATACCTCCACCGTCTCCTGCCGCAGAGGCAGCTTCTTCAAATCTATGGTCAGTCCAACGCCTGAGCCCTCTGCCAGTTCCCACAGCGCTCCGAATATACCGCCCTCGGAAACATCATGCATGGCACACACGCCGGACTTCACGGCGGTGGCGGCCTCCGGTATCACGGACAGTAATCTGTCAAAGCCCGCAGCCTCCTCCACGAGCCAGACCGGATAGCGCTCCAACAGCCTCCCCCTGTATTGCTTTGCCAGAATAGCCGTTCCCTCCAAACCGATCCATTTACTGATCACCACATCCTGTCCCGGTGCCGCAGACTTCAGACTCCGGAAGGTCCCGGCCAATATTTTTCCGATTCCTGTGACCACCCCATAGGGAGTCATCACTGCCCCGGTGACTCTGGTCTGTCCCCCCGCAATCTGTATATGGAGACTGCCGCAGATTCTCTCCGCTTCTTCCATAAGCTCTTTTAAATCAGGTTCCTCCAGACTTTCCGGAAGCAGCAGAGTGATCAGAACAGATACCGGCTCCGCCCCTCGGGCCGCCAGATTGTTAGCACATTTCTGAATCAGTTGTGTTATGGTACGCTGTTCGGCAGACGGTTCTTCATTCGTCCTTTTCCACACTGCAGCATCTTGTACTGCCGTCTCTGCTTTTGCTTCCACCGGCATAAGCTGCGGTTCCCTTTCCCCGGCCTTGTGACCTGGGAAGGCTGCCTTCGATATCCACAGCGAAGCTTCCTGTACACAGGTCACTGTCATGGTTTCCCCGGGAAATGAAAAAATGGCGCAGTCCCCCCCTATGCCTGCGCCATTTACCACTTCTTCTCTTCTTGTATTGATCTGCCTTAAGACAGAACGTTTTAATACATTCGTTGATACTTTCCCGATTTTCATACCAGTCCTCAAGTTACTCTCCGCATCCTGCAAGCCCCAGACCGACAAGATTCTAAAATCACTGTTCCCGCAACTACTGCGCATATGCGGCTTCGAACGGAGCAAACAATGACGGTAATCCCGCCGGCCTACTCGTCATCCGAATCGTCCTCATACTGCGGCGGCGCAGTCAGCATACCGGCCACATTTCTCACATGATCCACATTTCCCGTTCCGATAGCAGCCATGATCTCTTCATATGCATGGGGATCCTCGGTAGCAACTCCTACCACAGCGCTTCTGGGCACCATCTTATAGCTGCTGCTGTTGATCTGCTCACGGCTGACTTCCACGCCGTTTTCCGTCACAACCTTCCAAAGTCTTGCCTTATAACCGATATGGGCGCTCTCCGTGACAACAACATATCCCACAGGCTGAGACGCATCCGCGATCAGATTGTCGGAAGGCGGATTAATCACTTCCAGCACTTCACTTTCATAACTCACCTGATGACCGGGATCACGGGCTTCTTTTCCGTATATATTGAAAGTGATCCGCTTATTCTCGGTATATCCTTCAATGTAAATAGGATAATCCAGATTATTGACAAACCTGAAATCCTTGCCTGAACTCTCCGCAATCGCCGCATCGGCGGAAGGATTCACATATGTGACGATCATGGAATGATTATGTCTCTCCGTAATCTCCAGCTCGGAGAGCAGCACGGCATTATATAAAGTGGTCGATACCTGACAGATCCCTCCTCCAAGGCTGTCCACTACTCTGCCGTTGACATAGGATCCTGCCATATAATAACCGTTTTGCGTAGAAAAAGGAGCCACCGCCTCATAGGTGGAAAACTCTTCCCCGGGATACAATGTGGTTCCATTGATCAGGTTACACCCATTCTCCACATTGGCGCTTCTGGAGGAACCGGAAGTGGTATAGGATGTGGTAAAGGTTCCCAGTATATCTGTTACCTGCGCCAGCTCTTCCGCACTGCCCTTAGGTTCCTCCACCGTAACATCCAGCGCGATCTGACAGGGTTCATGATCCCATTCCGTGGTCAGATAATCATATATGAGATCAATAGAAGTCTCCACATCCAGAGAATATCCCGTACGCCCTTCCACGACCTGAAACTCGCCGTTCTCGCGTTTCAAACCGGTATTAACGGCTTTTACATCATATTTGACGCACTCATTCGACAAGATATCATTTATCGTCTGAAAATCAAATTCCAGCTCAATGGGATATACCAGATTCTCATGCTCCAGATCCTTTAAGATCTTGTAACGCTCAATCACATTGCCATGGGTACCCACTTCCAGAGCCTCCGTGACCAGCTCCGGATTGCTCCACTCTATTCCCAGCTCGCCCGCGGTCACCACCACCGGATGATCTCCCCCGGCAAGCAATGTGATCTCTGTCTCCCTCAGACCGTCCACATACGCATTCAAAGCCGCTTCAGCCTGTTCGGCACTCATACCGGACAATTCAATATCCCCGGCATAAATACCTGTTTTGATAATCCCCTTATCCTCTGCAGCCTGTACTGTCATACCGAAGGAAAACGCCAGAACCGCCGTCAGTACTGCAGCTGTATCTTTTCTGAATAGTTTCTCCATGATAACCTCCCTGATGCCTTTCCGCAACATATCTGCTCCCAAGAAAAAAACTTTCGCCGCCTGCTGTGGCTTCCTGACGTTCCGCAAACTCATGTCTCCATGCAATTTTGCGGGTCTTACAGGCCCGAAAAACTCCTGACAGCAAAAGTATAAGCACATCTCATTGAATTAATTAAAAAAATATGTTAAAGTGGGAATGATCATGGCAAGGACGAGTATAGCAATGATCACCGCCGACACTCGCTGCCTGGTCTTTTTATTATTTAAATTGAACATGATTCTGTGTCTCCCCGAATAAACTGGTGTATTGTCTCATTCACTGTCGGTTTGATGATATAATACACAAGAACTCTGAAAGGATATTATATATGAATTTAGTGATTTTGGCAAGTTTAATTGTTTTCATTCTCTTTCTTTCCATCCGTCTTAAGCGGCAGAGCAAAGCACGGCAGGAAAACGAAAAAAACTTTTGGGAACGGGAACGTCTGGCAAATTCCGTCCGCAAAAAACCATTGGACAATTTGAATTACATTCACATTCCTCTGGAGACCTTCCCCACCAATATTCTGCAGGAGGATGAGGCTGTATTGGAATGCATCGACCTTATGGAATCCCTGACTTCACAGAAAATTGTCAATCTCACCGGCTATTCCAACACGGACTTAAAGCTGGAGTACGGCACTGCCAATATTACCGTATTGACAGAGTATGATCAGAATTATACTCTTCTGGTTCGCACATTGCAGAAGTGGGCGGATGCCCTGATCGCCGCAGGCTATGTAAAAGAAGCCGCCATTCTGATGGAATTTGCCATCAGCACCCGGACGGATATCAGCCGCACCTACTATCAGCTGGCAGACTACTATGTCTCACAGCGAGAAAGTGAAAAGATCCAGTGGCTGAAAGACACGGCGGAAGGATTGCGTTCCTCTAACCGTAATATTATCATGAATCATTTGAAGGAGACCTATCCCGATCTCTAAATCATGGACAGCAAATGAATTTCATTTACTGCTCTTTTATATGTTATGTGTTATACAGCCAAAAGTATGTCTCTATATGATACGTTTTGGTTCGTTCCACGCTCTTACAACAAAATGTGTTTCACCATGGCCTCATATGTGAGTGGATTGCGCACCCCATAATCAAAGGACACGAACATTTCTTTTTCATTCTTTTCTCCAGCCTTAATTGTCTCCACATCCCAGACAGGATATGTAAAAGGTTCTACATGGGTCAGATTCCGCTGCCTGTTCTCCCTCTGGAAGAATCCTCTGATCTGTTCCTTATAGGGTGTCAGATCCCTGGCGAAATCCGGTCTGCTCTTCAGATTCTCCCGCAGATACATATCATAGGTCAGAAGCTCCCTGTAAACCGCTTCCCTTTCACCATCATATCGGCTGGCAAATTCCAGTATCACCTGATACCGGTAAGCTCTTGCGGGACTGTTCGTAAAGTATCCTCTCTCCCTGTAAAAATCGGCCAGCGCTTCAAACATGGCGAAGGGACCTGCAAACACGGTTTCCAGCACAGGCAAAGTATGGGTGAACTGGCTGCTGTTATAGTACAGCTCCACCATCTCCTCAATACCCTTCAGCCGAAGTACATCTTCATAAGACAGCCATTTCGTATAAAGCACCTCATAGGGCGGACTGTCCAGATAGAAGATTCCGTATTCCTCCGCCTTCTCATGCATCAGAGAACCTTTCAACACTTTCAGAAAACCCAATTGCAGCTGCTCCGGTTTCATGCGGTATACCTGGTCGAAGGAACGTCCGAAACTTCCATAATCCTCATAGGGCAGCCCTGCGATCAGGTCTAAATGCTGATGAATGTTTTTCCCTGCATGGATTGCCGCCACATTGGATTCCAGTCTGTCAATATCCATACTGCGGCAGATTGCCCGCAGCGTATCGGGATTCGTGGTCTGCACCCCGATCTCCAGCTGTACCAGTCCTGGACGCAGTTTATTTAACAGCGCAATTTCATCTTCCCGCAGAATATCTGCTGAAATCTCAAAATGAAAATTTGTGATGCCATTGTCATGTTCGTAAATATACTGCCAGATCTCCATGGCATGTTCATGCTTACAGTTAAAGGTCCGGTCTACGAATTTCACCTGTTTCACATGATGATCCAGGAAGAACTGCAGCTCCCTCTTTACAATATTGACTTCACGAAAACGAACTATCTTGTCAATGGAAGACAGACAATAGCTGCACCTGTAAGGGCACCCCCTGCTTGTCTCATAATAGATGATCCGATTGGTAAAAGGCTCCAGATCATCATACAAAAAAGGAATACTGCTTAAATCCGTCAGTTCCTGGGACTGCGTATAGCCATCCCGGAGACATAATCCCCGCACATCTTTCAGGTAGAAAGGCTCTTTCCCCTGATAGGTGTAATATTCCATCAGTCCTCGAAAGACAGTCTCCCCCTCTCCCACCATAATACCTTTGACAAAGGGGAATCTTCCCTTTCCCAAAAGCTGATCCGCATCATAAGAGACTTCAGGACCGCCAAGCCATATCGGCACATCCAACAATACCTTGGGAAGCTCCGCCAGCAATTCCTGCACCAGATGCCAGTTCCAGATATAGCAGGAAAAGCCGATGACATCGGGATCCCGGCGGTAAATATCCGCCAGAATCTCCTGCATCGGCTGATTGATGGTATATTCCGCAAGCTCTATATACTGCCGCAGCTCCTCCCCCGCAAAGGCCCGCAGGCTGTATATGGCAGGGTTGGAGTGTATGTATTTCGCATTGATGGCCACCAGTAAAAATTTCAAGTCATATTCCTTTCAGGTATGGTTTTCCTTTTGCTCACATTACAATTTACTCTCACTTATATATATACTTGCTCTGTTTTGAATGATATCCGCAACCTCGTCCACACTCCGCCCATCGATAAATATATGATCCACTTCCTCTAACAATATGTTATACAGATTCCGGTCTACTGTTGCGTTATGCTCTATTTTGCTGATCACAGACCTCAGGGTTTCCGCATCCTCAGCGGACATTTCATAAATATAGTCAGGTTCCTCTCCATCGAAACGTAAAACTTCTTTCACAATTTTTTCGCCATTCTCCTTGTATTCCGCCTGCATGGCATCCGCTATCCTTTGTTCCAATGAACTGACACGTACCGGCAGTCCCTTGACATTATCCTGAAATCCGCTGTCGAGCAGGCTGCTTATAAACTCCCACGCCTCCTCTTTATATTTGCTGGTTGAACTGATACCCACCGCAAGATCAGCAACTGTCGCCATACCCCCATACCCTGAATCAAACGGATATCCGATGTAAGTCGGTGTCCCGCCGAAAAGCATTCTTGTGCCGGTAATGTCAAAAACATTGTCAACATTAACAGGATACAACAGCGCACGGCCCTCTCTGAAAACAGTTTTTGCCGAATCCTCATTTTCCCAATCTAATTCCGATGGGAATTGATCAGCAAATTTCAAAATTTCTTTAAAACTGTCTCCATTAAAAGAGCATATTCCCTCATCCCAGTCAACATAATTCTCCAGGCTTCCATAACAGATCATTCCAAAAACAGCTCTTTTTGTTTCTCCGGGAAAAAGAATGCTTTCGTCGTCCAGTTTATTGTAAGCATCAACTAATTGTCCGATATTCATGCTGTCAAGACCTGTAAGATCCCTGTTTACCGTGGCATACGAGTCTATTCTATAACTAGGCACGAGCACATACAGACTGTTTCCCGTATCAAAAGCCTGCAGTATATTATAGTAATGATCCTGTTTATCAAATGATTCATCATTTTCCATGAAAGGATACAGATCCTCCATCATTCCGCAGGAAGCGTCAAGGGGTGAATACAGACTGCCGAAATTAATCATATCCGGGCCATTTCCGGCACTGATCTCAATCTTGATCTGGTTAATGGCTTCATACGGATCCGAGTAATTCTCCAAATAATTCACAATCTCAATCTTTACATCGGGATGCTCCTCATGATACCGTTCCGCCCATTGCAGTAAATCAAAATTTCCTGAGGATGTTTCTCCTCCGTATTGGCTCTGAAAGACCGCCAGCGTCAATGTCTTTTCTTCCATTTCTGCAGAGGGTATTGCACCGCATCCCATAATCCCCATACATAATATCAGCATAATCCCTAAAATGTATCTTTTCATCTCAATATTCCTCATTCCAGATATGGCAGGATCGCTCTTATCCCTATTTTCCCCCCGGGATATATTTAATATGAATACCGTCTTTGCTTCCCTGCAGCAAAACAAGCCGGCCATCGGGCAAAAATGTGAGCGGATAGGACTCCTCGTTACGGGCAAGGCCAATTTCCGATAACGGTGTCCTGTTTTCCAGAATTCCCTGCTCCTGATCATATGCCCACACGCCGCTGTAATGACTGAACAGTAAGATATTTGTATCTGTACCGCGAAACATCCCATCAAAAATCTCGTCACGGGAAAGATAAAGCGGCGAATCTTCCTTTACAATGGCGTTGC
>CAMWWF010000022.1 GCA_947177885.1 uncultured Lachnospiraceae bacterium | reverse complement strand
TTCGCTCGTCAAATGTTCAAATAAACATCTGCTCGTGCCAGCACGGCAGATTTTTTCAACTTATTGTCCCATGATTGCCGCAGCCTGCGGGCAGAGACCCGAAAAATCATAGATTTTCCGGGTTCGCTTCGCTCGTCAAATGTTCAAATAAACATCTGCTCGTGCCAGCACGGCAGATTTTTATTTGAACATTTGACTCTGCCCTTTGCGGACATTTTACCATAATTCCGGCTCTTGGAAAAGAGAATAATCCTTTTTGATACCGGAAAATCCCGCCCGCTATTCCGCCATATATTCCCTGTATTCCTCCTCACTGGCAAACAGAATATAACTGCCTTCCACCAGCCCCATATAACCGCTCTGTGTGTGATAACCTTTCATAAAAAATACCTCCTATCCAGAATTCATCCTTCAGCCTGTCCTGTACCGGTCTGATCCGCCGGTTCCATTCATTGGCTCTCTGTTTCGAATCTTTGTTCTGAATAGAAGATATCATTTTATGAGGGCAATAAAACTCCCTCAAAGTCTTTCAGTAATTCTTCCGTTTTATTTAATAAAAGCTCCGCGTCTGTCTCCACCAGTCCCGTCTTTTTATATTTATAAGTGAAGAACGGATTTCCGTATGCAGTAAAGGTAAGATTCCGTCCATACATTCTCAAAAGCCTCGGAACGCCCTCCGGGTCTATGGACGCATCCGGCCGGAAGGTAAACGCGATCCTCTCATTCTTTCCTTTGATGTCTGTCATGTAAAGCCCATGTGCCGCCACGCGGATCAGTGCGATCCGCAGCAGATTGTCCACGGGCCTGGGGATCTCACCGAAGCGGTCCAGCAGTTCATCTTTCATATCGTCCCGCTCCTTACTGTTCTCAATGCCCGCGATCCGCTTATAAATATCCAGCTTCTGCACCTCATTGACAATGTAGGTGTCGGGAATGTAAGCATCCACATCCAGATCGATCAGAGTGGCGAAATCGACTGCCACAGCAACTCCTTTTAAGGTCTGTACCGCCTCATTGAGCATCTTACAGTACAGATCATACCCCACTGCCTCCATATGACCGTGCTGGCGCACTCCCAGCAGATTCCCGGCGCCGCGGATCTCCAGATCCCGCATGGCGATCTTGAACCCGCTTCCCAGATCCGTAAACTCCCGGATGGCTTCCAGACGCTTCTCCGCAACCTCTTTCAACATCTTGTCCCGTTTATACATCAGAAAGGCATAGGCAGTGCGGTTGGAACGCCCCACCCGCCCCCTTAACTGGTATAGCTGGGAAAGTCCCATATTATCCGAATCGTGGATGATCATGGTATTGACGTTTGAGATATCCATGCCCGTCTCTATGATGGTGGTGGATACCAGCACATCGATCTCACCATTGATAAAGTCAAACATGATCCGTTCCAGCTCCCGTTCTTTCATCTGGCCATGCGCAAAGGCCACCGTTGCCTCCGGTACCAGACCGGCAATCTTCGCCGCAATATCTGCGATATTGTTGACCCGGTTATAAACATAATAGACCTGCCCGTCACGGGCCAGTTCACGGGAAATCGCCTCCCGCACCAGTTCCTCGTTATACTCGCACACAAAAGTCTGGATGGGCAGACGGTCCTCCGGTGCTTCCTCCAGCACACTCATATCCCGGATGCCGATAAGGCTCATGTGAAGAGTTCTGGGAATGGGCGTTGCCGTGAGCGTCAGTACATCCACATTTTCCTTCAGTTTCTTGATCTTTTCCTTGTGAGTCACCCCAAAGCGCTGCTCCTCATCAATAATGAGAAGTCCCAGATCCTTGAATTTCACATCATCAGACAACACACGGTGGGTGCCGATGACAATATCCGCCATTCCCTTCTGCAGTTCCGAGACAGTCTTTCTGATCTCCGCAGCCGTCCGGAATCGGCTCATAAGCCGTATATTGACAGGGAAATGGCTCATTCTCTGGACAAAGGTATTGTAATGCTGCTGCGCCAGAATCGTGGTGGGAACCAGATATACCACCTGCTTCCCCTCCTGCACCGCCTTAAACGCAGCGCGGATGGCTATTTCCGTCTTACCATACCCCACATCACCGCAGATCAGGCGATCCATGATCTTCGTGCTCTCCATATCCGCCTTGGTGTCAGCGATGGCCGCCAGCTGATCCTCCGTCTCCTCGAAAGGAAACATTTCCTCAAATTCTCTCTGCCACACCGTGTCTTTTCCATAGACATAGCCCTGGCTCTGCTGCCTTATGGCATAAAGCTCCACCAGATCCTTCGCCACCTCATTGACGGCACTGCGGACTTTTGTCTTGGTCTTCTCCCACTCTTTGGAGCCCAGCCTGTTCAGCTTTGGCTTCTTCGCCTCGGAGGATGCATATTTCTGGATCACATCCAGACCGGTGGCAAGTACATAGAGATTTCCGCCGTCACGGTACTCTATCTTCATATAGTCCTTGACGACATTCTCCATCTCCACCTTTTCAATTCCCCGGTAAATACCCAGACCATGGGTTTCATGTACCACATAATCCCCTACCTTAAGCTCGTTAAAGTCCTTGATCTTCTGCCCCTGATACAGCTTTTTGGCCTTCTTCTTTTTCTTCTCCGAGCCGAAGATATCCGTTTCGGAAAGTACCACAAACTTTAAGAAAGGATATTCAAACCCCTGTCCCACATACCCATAACAGGTCACTATCTCCCCGGGCTGTATGGTGCGAAAAGGATCCTCCGTATATACCGCTGCCAGCTCTCTGTCGCGCAGATCCTCCGCAAGGCGCTTTGCCCTTGTCCGGGATCCGGACAGCAGGAGCACCCTGTACCCCTTCTTCCGAAACATGGTCAGATCCTTTACCAGGGCCTCGAAGCTGTTATTGTAGGACGCGATACTGCGGGCCGCCACATCCAGCTTTTTCTCCTGCTTGAAGTATCCCGTCCTGCCATCCATTGTGGCAACAGTCACAACACAGCCTCCGCTGAGGGATGCCGCGATCTGTTCTCCACTGTAGAGAATATCCATCTGCCCCGGGAGGATGTAACCCTTCTCCACACGCTGCGACATACTTTCCCGAAACTCCAGTTCCACCGCATCCGCCTGTTCCTTAATCCGGGCAGGTTCCTCCAGGAAAAATACAGTCTCTCCCATGTTCTTCAGCAGTTCCGGCAATGTCACCATATCTTCATAAAAATAACGGATATAGCTCTCCAGATTTGCCCTGCTGTGAAACTCCAGAAGCTGCTCCCGTAATTCCCTGATCTGAGTGGAGATGCGGTGAGCCTCCTCCGGGCAGTGCCGGTCCCGGAACAGTTTTTCCTGCTCTGCCGCCTCCTGCTCCAGCTTCTTTAATCCTCCGCGCATT
Source organism: uncultured Lachnospiraceae bacterium (assembly GCA_947177885.1). The sequence goes on along the minus strand of CAMWWF010000022.1, from coordinate 12,645 downwards.
CTGTCCTCGTCCAGCACAAATTCTGTAGCCGGGAATATGGAAATACTTTCCAGCTTTTCAATGGAACGCTGACTTAAAATATCAAAACTGCGAATGGACTCCACCTCATCCCCCCACAGCTCAATGCGGTACGGATTCTCCTCCGTCAGGTCAAAGATGTCAACAATGCCGCCCCGCACGGAAAATTGACCTGCGCTCTCTACCTGATAACACTTCTCATATCCCATGGACACAAGCTTCCGCGCAAGCTCCTTCTCCTGAAGGATACCTCCTCTTTCCACATCTATGACATCTTTCTCGCGGTTCCACAGGGCCTGGGGCGTCATCAATGCCGCAAAAGTGGTGACAATAGTCACCGGCTTTCGTTCCATCAGTCTGCGGAGCGTCTTCACACGTTCCCGCACCAGCTGATTTCCGTGTATGTCCGCCTGAAAAAAGATCAGATCCTTTGCCGGATACAGCATGACATTTCTGTCATAAAACTTATATTCTTCAAATAATTCCTTTGCTTTTACATCACTATAAGTAACGATGACTTTACACTTTAAGCCATCGCTGATCCCATAGATTATATGAAGCTTCTGAGAATCCACACAGCCGGTCAGCGCAATGGATGCGTGTCCCCCGACCACCGCTTTGCGAATGCTGTCGAATTCCGCCAGCTCCTGAAGGGGTGCCAATAATGCCTGCATTGTTATACCTTTCCGTTTCGGTTCTGCATCCATCCAAATAGTGCCGGATACGGCAGCGCATTATTCGGACATATGCTGCTTTCTATTATATTCATTCATCGCCACATCCACATCCTCCGCGATCATCATACGAACGGCATCCGCAGCGCGCTCCGCGGCCTCATCCATAATTTCCCGCTCCGAAGGAGAGAAATGTCCCAGCACATAATCCGCCAGATCCCAGCCCCTTGGCTTTTCTCCCACACCCATCTTTACCCGCATAAAGCTGTCATGCCCCAGGTGGGCGATAATATTCTTTAAGCCATTATGCCCCCCTGCGCTTCCCTTTTTGCGGATCCGGATCTGACCCACATCGAGGCTGATATCATCGGAAATTACGATCAGATCCGCAGTCTCATCCGCTTTATAGTAATCCAGCAGCGCACGCACGCTCTCACCGCTGAGATTCATAAAAGTCTGCGGTTTGGCAAGAATGCATTTTTCCCCTGCGATCATGCCCTTGCCGATAATGGCTTTGTGCTTCTTTTCCAGTACGCCGATGTTCTCCTGATCCGCCAGCCTGTCAATCACATCAAAGCCGATATTATGTCTGGTATTCTCATAGTCCCTGCCAGGATTCCCCAGACCTGCAATAATATACATATAAGTATTTCCAACCTCCCTGATGCCGCGCAGCAGCATTTTACAAGTTCAAAGCTGACGGTCAGTTTAAGAAAACTTTACCTTCCCCTGCGGATACATTCATCTTACCGTTTTATTCAAACACAACATGATTCAAAACAATATTCTCCGCGTAGCTCTCGGTGTAACCGATCTCCGCCCTGAAATAGGAATCCTCCACCAGCAGGTCATGAATCGGCAGTTGCTTTAAGCCTTCTATTTTGATCGCCTGCTTTGCCCCCATGCAGTTAATGTTTCTCATTCTCACATTTTTAAATTCAGGAACATCCTCACGGGGAGCCTCCTCGGGATTCTCATCCACGGAGCCGTCAGAGTTCGACAGAACATATCCCATGGTGAAGATGATCGCCTCATTTACAATATCCGTCATATAAATATGGTTAATGTCAATATCCTCCACCACGCCGCCTCTGCCCAGCGCACTCTTAAAACGGATCCCCACATCCGTCCCCACAAAAGTACAGTTCTCCACGGTTACATTCCTCACGCCTCTGGACATCTCACTGCCTACCACGAATCCGCCGTGTCCGTGATAGACTACGCAGTCGTGGATATACACATCCTCCGTGGGAACGGGGATTTTCCTGGCCACCGCATTCTTTCCGGACTTCATGCAGATCGCATCATCTCCCACATCAAACTGCACATCATGGATATGCACCTTTCTGCAGGATTCCAGATCCAGTCCGTCGCCGTTCTGGGCATAATAAGGATTTCGGATGCTGGCATTACGGATAGTCAGATTTGTCGTAAACAGCGGATGTACATTCCACGCGGGGGAATTCTGAAGCGTCACTCCCTCGATCAGCACCCTGTCACACTTTACAAGACTTACCATCACAGGCCGGAAATAGTCGTAATACTCCGCCGCTTTACGCAACACCGCCTCAATATCCGCATCGGGAGAGATCACATCCGGTTCCCCCTCCGTCGCTCCCCTGTAAATGGTCTCCGTGGGCATCCAGATGCCGCCCTCCTTGCCCTCGATCACATGGGGGCACTTTTTCAGACACTGCTGCCACTGCTTCTTTGTCACCTTCATTTCTTTTAAGGGCCTCCAGAGCTGTCCGTTTCCGTCGAAAATCCCATATCCGGTAATGGCGATATTTTCAGCCTCGCCTGCATGGATGGGGGAGACAGTGCGAATGCGGGGCTGTCCTTCATAGTCTGTCAGAAAGACACGGTATTCTTCGGGATTCTTGTCGAAACAGACCAGGGCGCCCTTTTCCGTATACAGATTGATATTGGATTTTAGTTCTATAGGACCGGTCAGCCAGACTCCCGCAGGAATCACCACCGTACCGCCTCCCGCGCGGGAAGCCGCCTCAATGGCAGCCGCAATGGCTTTTGTGTTGGATGCCTTTCCGTTGGGCACCGCGCCATACTCCGTGATCACAAAACGCTGCTCCGGAATCTCCGGCAGCTTTACCTCCACTGACTTCATACCATACCTCCTTGTTCGCTCCTGTGTTTTCTGCCCTGCATATTTGCCGCTTTTTTGGTGTTTCGTTCTCTGATGCTTCCGTTTTTTGGCACTTTCGTTTCTTGCTTTTTATTTGCCCCGTCTCTCTCGACTTTGACATTGTCTGCCTTTTATATCTCTCACCGCAGACATTTCGCTCTTCCCGTCATACCGCCTATGGAAGCTTTTGTATATTCTCATACTCTACCGTCCACTGTCCATCCTTCGGAAAACCGGGCGATTCCCTGTCACAGCCTTCATAGCCTGCGGTCATGATGGCTGCCGCCAGAAGCAGGGAACCGTTCCCTGGCAGATACAGGGGCAGATCCCTTCTGCTGATCTGCATATTGTTTCCGCTTGTCAGGTAACAATTCTTCAAAGTATCCTTCAACAACAGCCGAATGGCAAGCTCCGGCTCATCCAGACGCACCGCTGTCATTGCCATGAGCGCAAAGTCCCAACCCCAGAGCGTGGGATACTCCCAGCACTTCTCCACCAGATGCAGCGTATTTCTCATGATCTCCGTGTCAATACGATCGCTGTCGATCAGTCCATACGCTCCAAGCATGGAAGGATGATCCCTGTTAAATTCGGTGAAAGTGGCGGGACACTTCTCGTGAGCCAGATAAACATCCTCATCGGCAGTCAGCTGCGCCATATGCTCAGCCACCTCCAGCCATTTGACGTCCGGAGCCTTATCCAGACGCCGCGCCCATTCCGCGGCAATGCGCAAAGTCACTCTCCAGTACTCTACTTCAAAAGCAGGATTCACGGTATCGGTTGCCTTATGGCATTCCTGCACGGGAATCACGGGAGCGGGAATGTCGTAACAGCCATGTTCTTTGTTCCACACTACAAAGTCTGCCATAAACTGTGCTGTTTCCTCCACCACCTGCCAGTATTCCTCCAGAAATGCCTGACTTTTTATATTGCGATACTGCATTTCCATCATGTAAATGATATGAGGCTGCTGCCATACCAAAAGTGGTGCGATATCGGAAGGACAATCCACTCCCTCCACAGCGATCATCTTCGGCCAGCGCGCTCCCTTATAACCGTTTCTTCGTGCATTCTCTCTGGCCTGGGGAAGATGCTCTCTATACCACCTCAGGCTGCGTTCCAGCAGGTCGCAGTGGTTCCAGAGCGGCAGCCAGGCGCAATGCCAGAGATACATCTCCAGATGCATCTTGCCATACCAGCTGTTACAGGTAAGCCCCGTTTCCTGCGGCGGCGTGGAACCGCTGGAATTAACCGCCATCAGATACTGGGACAGGATGATCCTGCGCTCCAGCTCCCATGCCCTCTTATCCTTACTCCGGTTCAGACGGATGATGCCGCCCTTCTCCCAGAAATCCTTCCAGCCCTGGCGGCTTGCCTCCATAATTTCCGAAACATTTTCTCTTCCGTAATTTTCCCGGGCATCACTTTCCTCCGCATAAAAGGCTGCCGCCAGCTCCAATGTACTGCCCTGTGCTTTCACAGTCAGACTGTGCTTCGAAAGCTGCGTCCCGATCTCTCCACTGGAAGACACTTCCACAAAATAGCTGTCCCTGTCCAGCTGTCTCTTCAGCAAAATTCCCCGCTCCGTTCTGTCCGCCAACACCGTACCATGAAGTCCATCCGCATTCCAGTCGGAACCGGTAATATCCGGAGATCCATAAGGAAAACAGATCTCCACTGTCAGGCTGCCTTCCGCCAGCGCCGGACTCTCTGCAATGAAACCGATCTCGTCTTTCCCCTGATCATGGCATGCCGTCAGCACTCTACAGGGAATGCCGTCCAGTAAAAATGTACTCTCCAAAATCCCCTCATACAGTTTCAGCTCCTGATGGATATCTGTCAGCTGTTCCGACCGGATCCTCTCTCCCTTGTACAGGAAACCGATCCTGCCCAGATTCAGGCGATGAGGATTCTTCCTCAGCCACTGATAGACCTCCTCATTGCCGGCAAATTCCTTTTGGGGATATCCCACATGCCTGCCATCGCAGACGTCATACTCCGTCATCACCAGATCTTCCAGGGTATATCCATATCTTTCACTGCTCACAGGCTTTGTATGCCACCCCCACTGGGACATGGTACATAAAGGCAACACATCATATTCCTCATACAGTGTCTGCATGCCTGTAACATCTGCCGTAAAGGCAAATTCTCCGTTTCCTACTGTGAGAGCCGACTCCTTGTCCACCTCTTCCAGCACCGGATCATGCCTGCTTATCAATTCTTTTCGGTCAATCATATTGTCCTCCAAAAGTTCTATTTCCGCAAATTATGGCCGCTGTCTGCCTTGAATAAGGTCTTATTATATCATGTCCTCAAAATGATTTCCACAGTTTTATTGTTTGATATGAGGCAAAAATACTGTATTTGTAATCCTTCGGACATCCTTCTGATCGGATATATGATCTGATCTGTCCGCGGTTCCTTTTCAATATATTTGTTTATGCCTGGGATCTGCACAAACACAGGCACCTTATGAAAAATCAATGTAACTGCCGTCCGGATACGCATATTCTCCTCTATAGTTAGATGCATTATAATGAGGGAACTTCACAGGATGGTATGTCTGAGGCACAGGATTGTCCTCCTGGGTATAAATATACATACTGTGATGATCCCAGCATACCAGTTCTTCCCTCTCATCCCCGAACAGATTGATTGCTTCACAGCAGAGTGTGGGATGGCCGTCGTCGGGAAACGCCACTGTCCGTACACCGTCGCCGTTCAGCAATCCGCCTTTTTCCGCATCCGCATTGGTGAGGATCAGTTCCACACCGCTGCCGTCCCAGTTCACCGGCGTCACCAGATTGCCGTTCATCTCATTTTCCATCTCCCAGATCTGGTTCCCATCTGCATCATAGAGATAAATGACTCCCTGATGTCCCCAAAAATTGGTCACCGCGATCTGAAAGCCTTCCCGGTCTTTACAGTAATGTGCCACGCTGACTCTCTGGGCATGACCTATCATATCCCTGGCCACAATATTTCCCTCAAAGTCACCGATAAAGAAACCCTGTGTTCCTGATACACAGGCAAAATATCCTTTGCCGTCACCTCTGAATTTCCCCATGACGATCTCGTCCGTATGATCTTTTGTGACAGGATAGCTCCACAGCTTTTCCCCCTCTGCACTGAGCATATCATAGCCGACAAGCACCTCGTCTCTTCCGTCACCGTTGATGTCCACGGGCAGAGGACAATGTCCCGTATTCTTGTCACTCTGATATCGCCACAACAGATTCAGATCCTCGTCCAACGCATATATTCTGCAGTACCGGTCCTTGATCAGGATATCCGCCGGTCTGTCCTTTCCCCTGAAATTGCAGATTCGGATACCGTCAGGATTGATCCTTTCAAAGGCATACACGTTAAAGGGCACACCGATCAGTGTACTGTCATCTTCATCGGAATAAGGCGTTTTTACCGACTTTTTCACCCGTCCTGTGGCACCCTCCAGAATCTGTATCTCAAAGTTTCTTCCCACGATGACCTCATCCGCTCCGTCCCCATCAATATCGTACACCTGCAAAGGCATATCCGCGGACACCTTTCCCAGCCTGCTGCTGTTCCCGGAAGGTTCCCCCAGCTGCCAGAGAACATTTCCCTCAAGGTCAATAGCTGTAAGACAGCTGATAAATCCATACGCATCTCTGCTGACACGTTTCTGCATCTGTGCCAGAACCACATGCCACTGTCCGGTACCTGTCAAATGTCCGAAGCGGACCTGCCTGGAGGTGCCGAAGTCATGCAGATCGATCTTTTTCCATAATTTCATCCGGGGATGACATGACATTTCTGTCATTTCCTGTTTCTTCTTCTCTTCCTGCCTTCTATGAAGTGACAATACCTCCTCCTGCGCAACCGCAGCAGCCACATCTGTAAACCGGGTAGGACAGTCCGCCGTGATCCCAATCTTTCCGCCCCGTTCCGCCAGTTCACTCTCAGCCTGCAGCAATAATGTTCCATTCACATAACAGTCGATCCTTTTTCCATTACAGTCTGCTCTCAGATCATACAAAGTATCACAATCATGGATAAACTCACACTCCGCCAATACGATCAGCTCTTCCTTATGACGATAGGAAAGCTCCGCTCTGCTCTTATCCCGCAGTGCAAAAACTAACGTATCTATACTGTTATTCATGCAAAATGCAAGCCCCGCTGTTCCTTTTTGGGATAATCTCTGTACCCTTACGGAAACTTCATAATTTTTCCAAAGCCTGTCCCCCGTCTCCAGAGTGGGAAACATGCGATGAGGACGGTTTTTCTCAATACGCATGGATTCCATATAGTGAACTCCGTCCTGCTCCGTGATGATCCAACTGGGCCCCGTCCCATTATATGTATAATTACAGACCTGATCCACCCAGCTGCCAAACCGGCCTTCCGCCACGATATAATGGTATTCTCCCGCCGCCGTGTGTTCCGGGTCAAAAGGAAATTCCCCTATAGGAAAATCCAAAAAATCTTCTTTGCACAATATCCTGTCTTTTTTCATTGTTCCATACCTTTCATGATCTGCAAATCCCTGTTTCTATCAGTATATCCTTTTGTATTCCCAGTGGCAATCAGATTTTGATCATCTTTTGATCTGCCTATTGACAGGAGCTTCATGTTACATTATTATAGTATTATCTTTACTGCTTTGCAAAAGCATCAACAGGGTCTTCGGTGTTTCACCAAATATCCCTTAACCATTTATGAAATATAAGGAGGTACCTATGCCGCAATTTTATGACTCATCCCTGATCTTTCCGGAGATACCGCCGCTTCCACAGGCCCTTGGTGAACCGAGACTCAGAGCTGACATCATGCGCCAGATCACAGGCGATGCCGGAACCAACGCCGCTTTTCAGATGCTGTCCACGCAGGAACAGGAGGCTTTTCTCGGCTTCTGCATGGGAAACAGAGGGTTGAAGGTTACATATGATCCCTTTTTTCTGCACATTTTTGACCCTGATACGCATCCGGATCGTCTCAGTCGCCTGCTTTCCTGTATTTTGAAGCAAAGCGTGACGGTAAAAGAAATTCTGCCACGGGAGCGCCGACGTATATCTGAAAACAGTTCTCTGATCATTATGGATATATTGGCACAGCTTTCTGATAACAGTCTGGTAAATGTGGAAATGCAGCGAATCGGGTATGATTTTCCCATCCAGAGGAGCTTTTGCTATGGAGCCGACCTGCTGGTCAGACAGTACGACATGGTTAAAGAACGCTACAAAAATCAAAAGCGGAAATTTTCTTACCGCCACATCAAACCCATATGTATCATTGTTCTCATGGAGAACAGCTCCTCCGCTTTTCATGAATACTCCACGGAATACATACATCGCTCGCAATTTATTTTTGATACCGGTCTGAAGACCGAGCAAATCGAAAATTTTATCTATATTGCACTTGATATTTTCCGGGAAATGGAACATAATGAAATCACAGAATTGGATGCATGGATGTACTTTCTTGGTTCTGACCGCCCGGAAGATATTCTGCACATTATGAAACAATATCCGTTCTTTCAAGAATTGTACCAGGACATCGTAAAATTTCGTTACAAGCCAAAGGAGTTGATCACTATGTTTTCTGACGCACTGCGCATTATGGACCAAAACGCCATTGAATATATGGTAGATGAGCTGAAAGCTGAGATGGCCAGACTGAATTCCGAGTTACACGAAAAGAAAGCGGAGCTGTCTCAAACAAAATCCGAGATTTCCGAAATGAATTCCGAACTATCCGAAAAAATCTCCGAGCTATCCAAAAAGGACTCCGAGATTTCAAAAAAGGACTCTGAGATTTCAAAAAAGGACTCTGAGATTGAAAGGCTCCGAGCTTTGCTGATGCAATATGAAAAGGGTACCTGAAGCTTCAGGCACCCTTTTTCTTGTAATAATGAATACAATGATCAGACAGTGATTCCTTAGCCCTTTACCGCGCCAACCATTACGCCCTTTGTGAAATACTTCTGCAGGAAAGGATACAGACACAAAATAGGCACTGTGGAAACGATAATGGTCGCGTACTTGATCGTCTCTGCGATCTGAGCTGCATCTTCGGCACCACCCGTATCCGTCATATCCGTCAGGATCAGAATACGCCGCAATACAATCTGCAAAGGCTGCATTGTCTTACCCTTCGCATCGTCATCCAGGTAGATGAAAGCCGGGAACCATGAATTCCAGTGAGCAACACCGTAGTACAATACCAGTACGGCGATAGTTGCCTTACACAGAGGCACCAGGATCTTCCACAGTATGGTCATATGCCCTGCGCCGTCCAGCATGGCGGATTCCGTAAGCGAATCATCAATACCTGACATAGCGGTTCTCATAATGATCAAATTATAAGTGCTCAATGCACCGTGCAGAAGGAGTACCCAACGCGTATTGTACAGATGCAGATCCTGGATATTCAGATATCCGGGAATCATACCGCCTGAGAAGTACATTGTGAACATAATAAAAATGGTAAAAAATGTCTTGCCGGGCAGATTTTTTCTGGAAAGGAAATACGCTGCAAGCAGGGTCATGAAAATATTAATAGCCGTACCTACAACCACATAGAAGATCGTGTTGCCGTAACCGGTCCAGATCGCCTTTGTGTTAAATACATACTCATAAGCCTTTGTACTCCAGCCCAGGGGCAGCATAAGCGCCTCGGGGTGTGACATCAGCAGGTTTGATTCACTGAAGGACGCCACAATAACATACCAGAACGGATAAAGGCAGGCTATTGTAAACAGCGAAAGGATAATGATATTAAACACACCAAAAATACGTTCACCGCGGCTGAGCTTCACCTTGGGGGCAGAATCCATCATATCTCTATCTTTTTTTGCCATATTATCTCGCCTCCCTTACCACAAACTTGTTTCCGTAGTCTTCTTACTGATCTGGTTCGCAATGATAACCAGAGCGAAGTTGACTACCGAGTTAAACAGACCTACTGCTGTCGAGAAGGAGAACTGTCTGTTCAACAGACCCATTCTATATACATAGGTTGAAATAATATCAGCCACATCATAGATTCCTTCATTATACAACAAGAGCGTCTTCTCATATCCGATACCCATGATCTGACCCACACGCATGATCAGCATAATGATGATGGTGGGAAGAATACTGGGAATCGTAACATGGATCGTCTGCTTCCAACGGTTCGCGCCATCCACCTTAGCCGCGTCATACAGCTGGGAATCAATACTGGTCAGCGCCGCCAGATACACGATAGAACCCCAGCCTGCGCCCTGCCAGATATTGGAGACAACGTATATGGGAATCCAATATTTTCCGTTGGCCAACAGATTACCGCCCTCGTATCCGAAAAGCGACATAAACGCTGTGATGAAACCATTTCCGCCTACAAACTGGCGAACCATCGCACACAATACCACCATAGATACGAAATGGGGCATATAAGTGATACTCTGAACAATCTTGGAAAATTTCTTACTGCGCAGCTCATTGATCAGCAGCGCCAATATAATGGGAATGGGGAATCCGATCAATAAAGTTGCAAAACTCAGCTTCAAGGTATTCGCAAGCAGACGTCCGAAATAGTAACCGGTAAAGAAATCCTTGAAATGCTGCAACCCCACCCAATCATTAAAATCTATGCCTCTTCTGGGATTGTAGTCCATAAAGGCAATGATAACACCATACATCGGTTTATAATGGAACAATACGTAATAAAGAATAACGGGAAGAAGCATAAAATAAACCGCTTTATTCTTTCTGATGATCTTCCATGTCCTTGCCCAATCGGTCTTCCGTCTGACCTGAGCCTTCGCCGGTGCAGAAACCTTGTCTTTTCCCATGCACAACCCTCCTACCAATTATAGAGACAGGAAAAGCCAGCTGCTGCCTGAGCGGTAGCTGACTTTCCTGATTTTTACCTCTTAATTTTATATGCTGCAGATTTATCTCGCATTGTAACGGTCAAGAGCAGCCTGCTGAAGCTCGATCATGCGATCAACACCCTGATCCTTGATCTGGGCAATATACGCATCCCACTCTGCCACAACATCGCTGGAACCGTTCAGAACCTTGCCGCGGAACTCGGTAACTGCAGTATCCACTACGGAGTTCAGCTTAGCATACTCGTCTGCCTCATCGGGAGTCATGGTTACAGGAGGCATCATTGTGCCGCTCACGTCATTGGCAGACCACATGGAAACTGCCGCCTTCTGCTGCTCGGTTGCGTAGTAACCAAGGATATACCCGGGATCCTGAACGAATGCACCGGACATATTTGCACGGCCATAGTGAGCCATTTCCACTGCAATATTTTCAGCATTCATGATGGAATCAGCATATTTTGCTGCGGTACCGTAGGAAGTCTCCTCGAATCCGTTGTAAGCAACGCCTTCCTCACCGAAGTTGATCTCATAATGTCCTGCCTCACTGTAGCAGAAATTCAGGAATGCTGCTGCCACCTCAGGATTCTTGCAGTCTGCGGTGATAGCCGCATGTGCCTTGGAACCGATCGCGTAATCAGGAGAGCCGCCGCTGTACTGTACTTTCTGACCATCTGTCAGAACAGGGAAGTTCACGCCTACCAGCTCGAAATCAGCGCCATAAGTATCAGGCTCTGCCCATGCTGCGGTATTCCAGGAACCCATTCTGGAACCAAGTGCGCCGTAGCAGATCGCGGAATCACCATTCATGATATCTGCCTTGGTGTTAGCGCCGGTCCACTCAGCGGAATCGGGATCGATCAGACCTGCATCCATCCACTCTTTGATCTGTGCCAGCATATCTCTGTAACCCTCTTCCATAGGGCCATAATGCACCTTGCCGTCTTCAGCGGATACATACATACCGCTTCTGAAGCTCCATGCACCGGGCATCATGTTCAGCATGTAGCTTGTGCTCTCGAAGGAAAGAGGATGCTCCACACCGTTCTCCTTCATGGCGGTCATAATCTCTGTCCACTTGTCGATGGTGGTCAGGTCTTCTACCTTGTAGCCTGCCGCCTCTACCAGATCCTTACGTACAACAGGACCGGATGTGGTGGTCAGCATCACGCTGCCGCGGGTGAACGGGAAGCAGTAGTAATGACCGTCATCGGTCTTAATGGAAGTATCCAGGGAAGGATTGTCCTGCAAAAACTGCCAGAGGTCTGCCGCGGGACCGTCAGGGGTGATCAGGTCATCCAGCCAGATCACTACGCCGTCTGCCTCTGCCTGGGAAGGTCCTCCGGGATATCCGGATGTCCACTCCCACTCAATAATATCGGGAAGAGTGCTGCCGGTGGTCATCAGGTTAAACGCTGTGGTAACCTCGTCACTCTTGGTGGTGGCAGGGCCCTGGAACTCTACTTCAATACCCGTCAGCTCCTGCCAGCGCTGAGCCCACTGTGTCATCTGTACGGAATCGGGTGTGTCGGCATGGTTCATAACGTTGCCGGGAACGCTCATCCAATATGTAAGCTTCACGCCTGCGCCGTCCGCGTAGGGATACTGTACATAGCTGCTTCTGGGTGTAGACAGTGCACCGGGCTTGCCCTGCTCCGCCTCGCTCAATGCGGGGAGCAGGTCACTGCCGGAATCAGCAGCGGAGCTGCCGGAATCAGCAGGTGCTTCGGACTGTGCTGTAGAACCGGAATCACTACTGGGGGGGGTACTGCTTGATGCGTTGCCATCATCGCCACCGCCGCAGCCTGCCAGCATGGAAACTGCGAGTACGGAAGCTGTTGCAACAGACAAAAACTTCTTCTTCATTTTTTTTCCTCCTGTTTTCGCTCATAAAAAAGCTTGTTTTGCTTACACTTTAATATTGCAAAAATGTAAGTACTTACATAGTATATAAC